>JAMONQ010000168.1 GCA_027065635.1 Campylobacterales bacterium
GTCGAAAAAAAGAACGATACCGCACGCTACAAAGAGGACAGAGAGTATGCGAAAGGGTGGGACGACGGCTATGAACGCTGCTATGGAAACGCCCAGATGGAACAGGATCTTTCGATACCTGAAATCTTGAAGTAGTCACCTACATCAATTCTTTTCAACTCAAAATGTTAAGTAGTTTATAAAATAAAACAATCTATAATAAATAATTGTTGAATTTTATATTACAAGGGTGGACTTTTATGGCTGATCTTGTTTTTGAAAGGGATGAGAAAACACTTTACTGGCCTAAAAAACGTCTACAATGGGACGCAATCAGTGGGCCGTTTGGTGCCGGTCCTTTGCCTCCGGGACTTTATGATATAGGCAGGAGAGAGATAACCGGGTATACTCAAAATATAGCACCTTCGTATCGAGACAGTACGGGTAAAGGTTTTTTCATACCGATCTATCCAAGATTTCCTACATCTCGAGGCAAGTATGGCGGGAGGCTGGGTATTCACCCCGACGGTAATGTTCCCGGAACTTTAGGTTGTATAGGATTGACGAATGCGGATACCACTACTTTTTATGAAGCGATAAAAGAGACATCTGCCGGATCCAAATTGATTCTTTTGGTAAAGTAGGGCTGTATGCATAAAGTGTTCATTGCTTGGATTGCACTTTTTTTTATATCTTGTGCATATCCGGGGTCGTCGATAAGCAATATTCGCTTTTTCGACTCATACGGTAAACAATATTTTTTAGAAGATGGTGCAAATGAGATTAAAGAGAACTATGGCCTGCAAAAGGCACCAAAGACAGTCGTTATTGTAGCATCCGATCCGAACTCCAAAAGGCTGGAGTCCCAGCTGAAGATTGTTTCCGAGATAGATCCTGAAAAGTATCGTTATATCTATATCGTAGGCAATAGCAAAAAAGCGGATAAATCGGGCTATTATATATTGCCAAGGGATAGTGAAAAGTTACTCGGTGGCGAGGAGTTTAGAGTGATCGTAATAGGCAGAGGAGGAAAGCTGCTGAAAAACAGTGTAGCTATTTTGTCTAAAGATGAAATTATCCGCTATCTTATGAGATGATTTTTAGAGGTGCGCTGCAAATAACACTCTGTAAAATTACATGTACTCTTATCCCTCAAGCTCCTCTTCAAGCTCCAGCAGCTCCAGGTAGCGGTCCGCTTTGGTATTGTATTCCACTTCCAGTTCGTTCAGCTCGTCGGTTAGATTCTGTATCCCTTTTTCTTGGTAGCACTCCGGGTCGCAGAGACATTCGTTCAGTTTGGCTATCTTCTCTTCGAGTACCTCTATCTGCTCCGGAAGCATATCCAGTTCACGCTGCTCTTTGTAGCTGAGTTTCTTCTTTTTTCTGGTCGACGGCCGATGGTCGGTAGTCGATGGTGTTGTTTTGGTTTGCAGCTCGTGTTCGAAACGTTCGAGGCTTTTTAGCTCCTTTTCGATAGCCAGAAATTCGGAGTAGGGCTGGTAGCTCTCCTCGACGATACCGTGCCCTTTGAAGATGAAGAGCTTTTTTGCGATCTTGTCGACGAAGTAGCGGTCGTGGCTGACGAAGATGAGTGCGCCGGGAAAGTTCAGCAGGTACTCTTCGAGAATGTTGATGGTGGGAATGTCCAGATCGTTGGTGGGTTCGTCCAGAATGAGGCAGTCGACCTTTTTGGTAAACAGAAGCGCGAGTGCCACCCGGTTCTTTTCGCCGCCGCTTAAGACCCCTATCTTCTTGTCGAGATACTCTTTGGGGAAGAGGAAATTTTTCAGATAGCCGTAGACGTGCATGTTTTTCCCCTGGACATCTACCCGGTCGCCGCCGAAGGGGCAGAAGGTCTCTATGAGGTTTTTGTCGTCATCGAGCATTTCGCGGTGCTGGTCGAAGTAGCCTATTTTGAAGTCACCGCGCTTGATGATACCGCCGTCGGGCTTTTCGCGTCCAAGCAGCAGGTGTAAAAACGTGGATTTGCCGCTGCCGTTTTTTCCGACGATGGCGATGCGGTCTTTTTGCAGAATCCGGTTCGAGAAGTTGTGTATGAGCAGTTTGTCGCCGAGCCGTTTTTCCAGGTGTTCTATCTCGAAGAGGACCTTTTTCCGGCTGACACCCTCTTCACGGTTGAAGTGGTGCTTTTCGCGTTCGAGCTCCAGTTTTATCTTACGGATGGCAGAGGGGTTTTTTTTGGCCTGCTCTCTCATTTCGAGTACCCGCTTTTTGCGTCCTTCGTTGCGCTTGAGCCGTGCCTTGACGCCGCGGCGCAGCCACTCCTCCTCGGCTTTGAGAAGTTTGAGCAGGTTCTCGTGCTCTTTGGCCATGGCGTGCAGCAGCTGCTCTTTTTGGTGCAGATAGCTTTCGTATCCGCCTTTGAAACTTCTGAGTCTGTGGTCTTCTATCTCGACCGTACGGGTGGCGATGCGGTCGATGAAGTAGCGGTCGTGCGAGATGAGCAGCAGGGTGAACTTCTCTTTGAGCAGCAGCTCTTCCAAAAACTCGACCATGTAGACGTCCAGGTGGTTGGTCGGTTCGTCCAGCATCAGGATGTCTGGCTTTTTAAGCAGCAGCGACGCCAGGGCCACACGTCTTTGTTCCCCGCCGCTGAGGAGATTTACCGGGCGTGTTTCGTAGGTTTTGAGGTCGAACTCCTTTAGTATCCGCTCGATCCTGTCGTCGAGGTTCCATGCGTTGTGATAGTCGAGAAACGAGGTGAGTTGCGCATGCTCCTGTAGAAGGGCCTTGTTGTCGAACGCTTCGGCGAGCCCGGCTGAAACCTCTTCATAGCGGGCTTTGGCCTCTTTGATATCAGTGAGTTCGTTCTCTATCGCCTCCCTGACCGTAACACCCGGCTCGAAGCTGGGCTGCTGAGAGAGCATCTCTATGCGGATTCCCTGCCTGACGATACGTTTGCCGGCATCCGGCTCGATTTCGCCGCTGACGATCTTCATGAGCGTCGATTTTCCGCTTCCATTGCGGCCGACGATCACGATTCTTTCATATTCATCAATATGAAAGCTGATTCCTTTAAAGATAACCTGAGATTCGAACTGTTTGTCAACGTCGAGCAGATCGACAAGTGCCATGCGTACCTTTTCTTACAAAGTTGATTTATATGTATGTATGAATTGCAAAGAGATTTTAACCTATCTTGGCTATAATCACCATTATCTTGAATAGACGGGGGAGCTAAGCATGAAAGGCAAATGTATATGAGTATGATCGAATTGCTCTCCGTAATCTTTTTTCTGTATGTATTGATCAAAGTCTATATCAGCGTTATGCAGATCGGCTTCGTCGCGCGTGCAAAACATATGAATCCGGTTTTGATGACCCCCAGCCGCTATATGAAAGCGGCGAACTATCTTATCTCGACAGAACGGGTCAAGATCGTGGAGACGCTGATAGAGTATGCTCTCTTTGTATTCTGGCTTTCTTGGGGAATCCGCTGGCTGGATACCCTGACATGGAACCTGGACCCGATTCTTCAGGCCGTCATAGCCGTCAACCTCTTTCTTATCGTAAACTATATCGTGGAGCTTCCTTTCTCCATCTACAAGACCTTCGTGATCGACGAGAGGTTCAAGTTCAACAACATGACCCCGGACCTTTTCATAAGCGACCAGCTCAAAAGCGGGCTGATGACACTGGTGATCGCCTCGATCCTGAGTGCGGCGATAGCGTGGATAATCATGCATGTCCCGATGTGGTGGTTTTTCAGTTTTCTTCTGATTTTTGCGGTAATCGTTTTGGTGAACCTTCTCTATCCTACCGTCATCGCCCCGATGTTCAACAAGTTTACACCGCTTGAAAACGAGGAGCTGAGCGCCAAAATCAAAGAGCTTCTCGAAAAGAGCGGGTTTGAGAGCGAAGGGGTTTTCGTCGTGGATGCCAGCAAGCGGGACTCCAGGCTCAACGCATATTTCGGAGGCCTTGGAAAGAGCAAGCGAGTCGTCCTCTTCGATACCCTGCTCAACAAGCTGAACGATAAAGAGCTGCTGGCGGTGCTTGGGCACGAGCTGGGCCATTTCAAGCATCACGATATCTACAAAAACATCGGAATGCTCGGCGGTATTTTGTTTGTGGGATTCTATATCTTCGGACATATACCTACAGGGTTTTTCATGGAGCTGGGTGTCAGGGAGACCCCTGCCATGCTGATGGTCCTTTTTATGCTTCTTATTTCAGTCTTTCTGTTCCTGTTTATGCCGATCATCAGTTTTGTAAGCAGGAAAAACGAGTACGAAGCCGACAGATACGCTTCCAGGCTCTGTAACGCTTCCGATCTTGTAAGTGCGCTTAAAAAACTCGTGGATGAAAACCAGAGCTTCCCGAAAGCGCATCCGCTTACCATCTTTTTCTACTACTCGCATCCGCCTATCGTGGAGCGGCTCAAAGCGCTCGGAGACAAAAGTGTTGCCGTCGATAAGAGCGATGAAGCGCTTAAAGGAGAGTGCAGCCTGTGACGATAGAAGAGGCTTTGAAAAAAGCTTCCGGTATGCTCAGGTCGGCCGCTTCCAGACCGCGGCTCGAAGCCGAGATACTGATGTCCCATTTTCTGGGCTGGGAGCGGAGTCGGCTCCATGCCTATGCCGGTGATACGCTTGAAGAGTATGAAGCCTATTTTGCGTTGATCAAAAGGCGGGAGCGTTCCGAACCTATCGAGTATATAACCGGAAAAGTTTCGTTTTACGACATCGAGCTCGAAGTGGGGCCCGGAGTTCTCATAGCCCGTCCCGAGACGGAGATTCTCGTCGAGAAGGCTGCAGAGATCATCTCGAGATACGGCATACAGAGCGTGGCCGAAATTGGTGTCGGAAGCGGCGCTGTCAGCGTCGTGCTTGCAAGGAAATTTCCGCATCTGCATATAGTCGCTACCGATATCAGCGAAGCGGCGCTCGCGTATGCCGAAAAAAATGTAAAACGGTATGGACTGACCGACAGAGTCGAGCTGGTAAAGAGCTCCCTCCTTGACGGCGTGAAGCGCGAGGTCGATATGGTCGTTTCCAACCCGCCCTATATCAGTGAAGATTTCGAACTTCCTTCACCGTTGCACTACGAGCCGTTTCAGGCTCTTGTCGGCGGGAGGCAGGGAGATGAGCTTTTAAAAGAGATTGTCGATACTGCAAGTGAACGGAATATAGCCCATCTCGTTTGTGAGATGGGCTATGACCAGCGCGAATCTATCCGTGCCTATCTTCGTGAAAAGGGCCTTGCCGAACCGCTCTTCTATAAAGACCTTGCCGGACTGGATAGAGGATTTTATCTGAATCTAAAAGGAAACCAATGAAACAGCCGAACTCTCCCATAGAGCTCTCTATGCCCAAATACCTCTGGATACCCTATCTTATGCTCCTTGGGATCACGCTTGGCATCGGTCTGAGCGCCGGTGTGTTTGCGGCTCCTGTTATCTTTCATGCCGACGATCTGCTTGGCGGAGGGGTGCTGACCCACTACCAGGAGGGGCTTATAATGACCCAGATATTCATGAAGAGCAATATAGTCGTAAACATTACCTGTGCCGCGATCCTGGTGGCGGAGGGGTACCACTTTCTGCGCTTCTACCGTGACCCCATAACCTTCTACAGCGCTTTTGTCACAGTCTGGACCGGCTTCATGTTTACCCTCTACTACACGCCGCAGATTTTGGAGTTTCAGGCACAAGGCGAGTCGATACTCGAAAATGAGCTTTTTCAAAAAGCGCATATCGCTTCTGAGTGGGATTTCAAGATCTTTGTGGTAGCATTGGCGATACTTTTGGGACGATATCTTTACAGAAAAATCGTCTGATGCCAAGGTGACGGAATGATTGAAATCAAGGGCTTGAAGAAGAGCTTTGGCCCCAAGCATGTGCTCAAAGGGGTCGATCTTACCATCCCGAAGGGCAAAACCACGGTGATACTCGGGCTCTCCGGGGGCGGAAAGTCGACGATTATCAAGCATATCGTCGGACTGCTGAAGCCGGACGAGGGCGAGATATGGGTCGATGGTGAAGAGATCAGCCATGCCGATGAGGAGCAGCTGCGGCGCATCCGGAAAAAGGTGGGGTTTTTGTTTCAGAGCGGTGCGCTCTTTGACAGTATGAATGTCTATGAAAACGTAGCCTTTCCGCTGCGTGAGCATACCGATATGAAAGAGGATGCCATAAAAGAGCGGATAGTGGAACGCCTGGAGATGGTGGGTCTCAAGCCGAAAGAGGTCATGAGTCTCTATCCAGATGAGCTGAGCGGAGGTATGCGCAAACGGGTCGGACTCGCAAGGACTATCGTCTTGAACCCGCAGATCATACTCTACGATGAGCCTACAAGCGGGCTGGATCCTATAACGAGCGACCTCATTTCCCAGATGATCATCCATCTCAAGATGAGACTGGGTGTCACTTCCGTGCTCATTTCACACGATATCAAAGAGAGTTTCAAAGCCGGTGACTACTTTGCCATG
>JAMONQ010000169.1 GCA_027065635.1 Campylobacterales bacterium
TATCTCTCCGGATGTTGCATCCAGTGATGCCATCGGTTCGGCGGGAGTGCGCTACGATCTTCTTCTTTTTAGCGGTTTTGCGCAGCTTAGATCCGTGGAGATAGCTGAAATTGCCGCGAATATGGCTAATCTGCAGATGGGTTTGGGAAGAGCGGAGCTCAAATACAATGTCCAGTCCATTTTCTACAAGATACTCTCGCTCAAAGACGGTCTGAGATCGGCAAAACTGTATCGGAAGGCACTGCAACGTCTGTACGAAGATGTCAAGAAAGGGGTTGAAGCCGGAAGCAAAGCGAGAGTGGACCTTTTGAAAGTGCAGGCCGACCTTCAGAATGCGGACTACTCCGTAGTGCAGACTGCAAATGCCATAGATACGCTAAAAGCGCGGCTTGCCGCCGTAATAGGTGTCGAGCGAATAGATAGAGTGGAGAAGGGCGGGCAGGATGAGTCGCACAATAGGGCCGATATAGCCGGAACGTTCAGATACAAAAAGGCTGAAGCGGAGTTGCGAAAGAGTGCCAAGGGGGTGCAAAAGGCGCGATCGGCATATCTTCCCAAACTCTCCTTGAACGCCTACTACGGCGACAACTACGGCGGCGGAGAGCAAGAAGAGCTCTGGCAGATCGGTGTTGCGTTGAGCTGGCCGATTTTCGATTTCGGTTTGAGGGAGTCGAAGCTCGAGGAGGCGAAGTTGGAAAAAGAGATTGCCAGGCTGAAGCTGGAGAATGAAAAACTCATGCTCGCCTCCGAGGTCGTAGATGCAAAAAAGCGTATCGAAAGTGCCGAAGCCAAACTGGTCTCGGTCGGAAAAGAGGTCGAGTTTTTGCGAAAGATCGAAGCGGCCGAGCGCATAAAGTATGAAAAAGGGGCGTCTGACATGTATGATCTGTTGTATGCTTTGGCCAAAGTGCAAAAAGCCGAGAGTGCACTCGCTGAAGCCGCTTACGATCTAAGGCTTCAGCGTGCTTATCTTGATTATGTATTGGCGGGGGAAGAATGAAAAGAGCAGTTTTGATAGCGGTTGTATTGCTGATTGTCGTTGGAGCCGTTGTACTGGTGAAGAGTAAAAAAGCCGCATTGGAGGCGGAGTCTGTCCCGGCCGTAAAATCTATCGTGGTAAAAAGCGTGAAGCCGGAAAAAAGAGTTGTCGAGCAGAGCCGGCTATATATAGGCAGATACCGCTCTCTTGACCATCCCAAGATAAGCTCCAAAATCAGCGGATATATAGAGAAGATAGAGGTTTGCGAGGCAGAGCCGGTAAAAAAGGGCGATCCGCTATTTCGCATAGATGACAAAGAGATACGCGAATCCATAACGGCGCAGCTTGCTTCTGTGCATGCCGTAGAGATATCCATAAAGAGTCTGAAAAGTTCGCTGGAAGCTCTAAAAAGCGACTATCTTCATGCCAAAGATGTCTACGACAGAAATATGGCGCTCTTTGAAGCCGGTGCTTTGGCGAAGGAGAAGCTCGACTTTTCGCGTGTAGCCATGGAGCTTAAGCGTAACAAGTACGAGACGGCAGAATGGAGCATCAAGGCGAAGGAGAAAGAGCTCGAAGCGGCCAAAGCGCAGCTGGCTTCCAAACGAAATCTACTGCGCTACGCTATTGTAAGAGCGCCTTTGGACGGAAGCGTAGGAAAGATATACCTGAGAGAGGGCGATCTTGCGGCTCCCGGTAAACCTGTGATGGATATTCTCGGTGAAAAGAAGGTGGTAGAGTTCAGTTTCGCACCCGATACAAAAAGCCTTCTCGAGCCTGGAGCCGAAGTGCGAATCGGCACGACAGAAGCGACGATTGAGAAGATTCTTCCGGTATCCGACAGAGGCTTGATGGTGGCAAGAGTGGCTCTTGAAAAGCCGCTTGACGCGGCTGAAAATCAAAACGTCGCGCTTCGTGTAATACTCAAACGTAAAGAGGGGATTGCCGTTTCTACCGAAGCGCTGCTTTATAGAGGCGACAGTACCTATCTTTTCGAATATGTGGACGGGAAATTCTTGCCGAGGAAGGTAGAAGTGGAGGTCTCCGACGGCAGATTCGCCATAGTCTCTCCCGCGCCGAAAGCACCTGTAGCCGTAGGAAGCGACGACAAGTTGTCGAGACTTTTTGTAGTCAAGAGTGTGAAGGCTGCCGAAGATGGATAAGAGCTGGATAGAAAAGCTTCTGGCGCGCCCCTATTATATTATCTCTTTTTTGGGGCTTTTTCTCTTTTTCGGCTTTTACGGCTACAACTCCATCGACAGAAAGCTCTTTCCCGACTCCAACAGGCCGGAGATCGCGACCGTAATAGTATGGCCCGGAGCGGGTGCCAAGGATATAGCTTCAAATGTTGCGGTCACCGTCGAAAGGGAGCTGTATACGATAGACAAGATAAGAAGGGTCTACTCATCCACGATAGACGAGGTGAGTGTCATTCGGGCAGAATTCGAGTATGAAAAGGATGTGGACGCGGCCGCCAGCGACGTAGCCAATGCCATATCGAAAATACGCTCGTCCCTGCCGCCCGATATCAAAGAGCCGCAGATCCACAAGATCACTGCTGCCACAGCCCCGGTGGTGACCATAGGCGTTTCGTCGAAAAACGCCTCCATGAGCGATATCAGGGAGATCTGCGAAAACGAGATCAAAAATATTCTGCTCAAAACCGAGGGGGTGTCGAATGTCGATATCTTCGGAGGATACAAGAAAGAGATCCTGATCGAGGCCGACAAGGGTGCGCTGGATCGCTACGGTCTCGGAATGGACGCCCTGCTTGCGGCGCTAAGCAGAAACGACAGGGATTATGCGCTCGGATTTATGGATATTCCAAGGGGTCGTTATCTTCTGAAAACTCTTGGAAAACGGGAGCGACTCGAAGAGATAGGGGATATTCCGCTAACCGATAGCGTCAGGGTAAAAGATGTGGCGACGCTTCGATACGGCCATTATGACAATAGTGCGCTCTATTACGGCAACGGCAAGCCAGCAATCGCACTCGCGGTGCAGCGATCCATAGATGCTGATGTCGTAAAGACTATCGAGAATGTCGAAAAAAGAGTCAAAAGCATTGAAGCCGAGTATCCCGATCTCCATTTTGAGATAACAGACACCCAAAAGGATACGATAGTCCAGAGTATCTCCAATATGTTCGAGTCTCTAAGAGATGCGATCATCATGTCCACCATAGTGGCCTTTTTCTTTCTCGCCTCTTTCAGGCAGGTTCTCGTGGTGCTCTTTACCATTCCTCTGGTATACGCCTCCACTGTGGCGATGATGTATCTTTTCGATATAGAGTTCAGTGTCGTAACGCTTACCGCGATAATTCTGGCTCTTGGGCTGCTGCTCGATGATGCCGTGGTGGTGATGGAGAATATCGAGCGCCACTACAAGGAGTTGAAAAAGCCGATTCGTCAGGCGGTCATGGAGGGTACCAAGGAGATTATGTTCGCCGATTTGAGCGGAACCATTACAACGATGGCGGCTCTGTTTCCCATTATGTTCGTCGGTGACTACCCGCAGACGATCTTTCAGCCGCTCGTTTCGACACTTCTGATCGCCCTGGCGGCATCCTATATCATATCCATCACCACCGTACCGCTTCTGAGCCTGAAGTTTCTGGCGATCGACTCTCCATGGATTCTAAAAGCCGAAAGAGCCTTCTCCAGGATCACGGACAGTTTCAACGACGGCGCCAGAAAGATGTTTGCGTCCATGGCGGAGCGGGCCATGGACAGCAAAAAGATGACTGTTCTTTACTTTGCGACGCTTATAGCGCTGTTTGTAGTGAGCGCGAGAGTTGTGATGCCTATCGTCGGGCAGGAGCTTATGCCGCCCATGGATACGGGGATCGTCAAGATAGATGTGACGATCGATCCGAATCTTCCGATAGAGCGTAGTGAAGAGGTTCTAAAGAGGATAGACAAGGCGATTTACGACAGTGGAGAGGTAATCAGAGTCTCATCAGCCGTAGGAAGTGAAGCCGGAGTGCTCAGTATCGGTACGGGTGGAGGAATCGACTCTATCGCCGTAACGGCAGCGTATGTAAACCGTTTCGAGCGAAAAGAGAGCATTTGGGATATTGAAAGGCGTATAAGGCAGCGGTTGCTCGAAATTCCGGATATCAAATACTTTACCGTTTTTGACTATGGGGCTACTGCACTCTCGAGTATACGCGGCAATGTGGATGTGATGCTGAGTTCGGACAGTTTCGTCAAACTCCAGAACGCTTCGGAAACCATCTACGATGTACTCGAAAATACAAAAGGTCTTGTCAATGTGGCCAAGAGCTGGGATCTGGACAAGATAGTATACAGGCTCGTGATAGATGAAGCGAAAGCGAGGCTGTACGGACTCGACTCCCAGGCTATCTCCAGCCAGCTCGCGCTTCATCTGAAAGGATCGCCGGCCGCATTGAAGCCTGTAGAGAATGCAAACGATATAGTGATCCGGGTGCTGGGAGCCGATCGGGAGGAGTTTTTGCACCGGCTCGAGACGATGTCGGTAGACTCTCCCCGCGGAAAAGTGCCGTTGATGGCTTTTGCCTCCCTGAATCGCTCCGTAGAGCCGAGCCTGATCACAAGAGAGGGGCTGCAGTATACTGTGGATGTATACGGGTTCAGGCAGAAGGCGGCCATATCGCACATAATGCAGAGCTTCGACGAGGCTTACGAGGGAGCTACTCTTCCAAGCGGAGTCGAGATGGCTCAGACCGGCGATATAGCGCAGTTTGAGGATTCGGCGAAACGGATGATAAAAGCTGTACTGTTTGGTATCGGACTTATCTTCTTTACTCTTGTTCCGCTTTTTGGATCCGTAAGAGCGCCGCTGCTTATCATCTTTTCCATTCCGCTCACTCTGGTGGGAGCGAGCTGGATTTTGCTGCTAATGGATTATCACACCTCGATGCCTGCCATGATGGGATTCATACTGCTTAGCGGTATCATAGTGAACAATGCGATACTTTTGATCGAGTTCGCTCTTTTGGGTATGAAAAAGGGGCTGGATGCCAGGGCGGCCATGCTCGAAAGTATCAAAATCAGAACCAGGCCGGTTTTGATGACAGCGTTTGCCACTACCGCCGGAATGCTTCCGGTCGCACTTGGGTGGGCGGTCGGACTGGAGCGGCTCGCACCGCTTGGAGCGGTGGCTATCGGCGGATTGATGGTAGGTACATTCTTGACGCTGGTTTTTATCCCGATACTCTTTGTATGGATTTACCGCAAAAAGGGTATCGCCTAAACGCAATTTTCAAGATACTACTGGATAGTATCTACACGTTTTTGCCGCACTTTGCGCCAACCCTGAAAAGATGGGCGGCAAAAACGTGAAAATAGTGTATCGAAATGTACCATACCTTTTTTTTCAGTGTTCCCAAGCGAAACATATCTTCCTTCCATAACCGCTTCTTTCAGCGATACAATTTTTATTTAAAGTTTATTTGATAAACTACCCTAACATTGGTTTATAGACACTAATCGAAGTCCGAACGGACTTTAATAAAAGGGGTTTTTGATGACACATATGGTCGTGGATCATCCATATTTCGGCGCCTTTATGCTGCTGGTGATCACCTTTGTCGCCTTCGGCGCGACTCTGTTCGCCTCGAGGTTCGTCAGTCGCAAGCTGGCTCGGCTCGATACCGAAAAGCTCAAGCTCACCATCTATGAGTGCGGGCCGGAGGTTACAAAGCAGCCCAATACCATCTCTACACAGTTTTATCTATTTGCGCTGCTGTTCATTCTCTTCGATGTCGAAATCATCTTCATGTTTCCGTGGGCGATAGACTTCAAAGTGCTCGGATGGTTTGGCTTTGTCGAGATGATACTCTTTATTTTGCTGCTTACAATCGGATTTATATATGCTTGGAAGAAAGGAGCGCTTGAATGGCACAGCATCAAGTAAACTATACACAAAGCGGCGGTCTGCCCGTCGCTCTCACCACAGTAGACAAAATTTTGAACTGGGGACGGAGCAACTCCCTTTGGGCACTGACCTACGGTCTTGCCTGCTGTGCGATCGAGATGATGGCTTCGGGTGCCAGCCGCTACGACTTCGACCGTTTCGGAACGATATTCCGTGCCTCGCCGAGGCAGGCGGACGTGATGATCGTAGCAGGAACGTTGACGAAAAAGCATGCGGAGTTTATCAGGCGTCTGTATGACCAGATGACGGAGCCCAAATGGGTCATATCGATGGGAAGCTGCGCCAATACCGGAGGTATGTTCAACACTTACGCCACCGTTCAGGGCGTAGACAGGGTCATACCGGTGGATCTTTATCTGCCCGGCTGTGCGCCGAGGCCTGAAACACTCCAGTATGCCGTCATGCTTCTTCAGCAGAAGATTCGAAGAGAGTCTGCCGACAAATCACAAAAACCGAAAAGGCTGGTATGATGAGACCGTATACCCCCAAAG
>JAMONQ010000170.1 GCA_027065635.1 Campylobacterales bacterium
GTCCCCGGTTTTTTCGAGATCTTCGATCACCTCCGACGCGGCCATCCTTCCTGCTTCGATCACTTCCGCCGCTTTGTGGAAATCGAAAGTACCGCATACATGCATCGATATATTTACCATCAGATCGGGCGGATATCCGGCGATTCTGTACCTTGTCAGGGCATCTTGCATCGTATCGAACGTTTTATCCAGTATATCGAACATGGTGAACTTTCTCTCTTCCCTGGCTTTCGCGAAGAGCTCTTTTACTACGGTTTCGATATCTCTTTTTCTTGTATCCTCATCTTTTCGTGTCACTATTTTCGGTCTGGGAGTTTCCGCATAGAGGTTGACTGCGACAATCATATCGGTCAAATCCGACTGCGTGGGCGCCACAGGCAGAGGATTGAGCGCACCGCCATCTACAAGTACGAGTTTTCCGACGGTTACAGGTGTGAATACGGATGGTATGGCAATCGAAGCTCTGATCGCCTCCAAAAGGTCTCCTTGCTGAAACCAGACCTCCTTTTTTCTGACGATATCGGTGGCAACCGCGGTGTACTTTATCGGCAGATCCTCTATCCTTATATCGCCAATCATTTTCGCAAGTCTGTCAAATACCTTCTCCCCTTCTATGATACCGCCGCGGGAAAACGAGATATCAAGCAGGTAGGCTACATCCAGCGGATCCAGCCCCAGGACCCAATCTCTATACTCGTCAAGCTTTCCGCATGCGTACAACCCGCCGATCAGTGCACCCATAGATGCACCGCTGATAGATGCTATCTCGTATCCCCTGCTCTCAAAAACCTCGATCACTCCTATATGGGCATATCCTCTGGCGCCGCCGCTACCGAGAACCAGGGAGATCTTTTTTTTACCCATCGCTACACCTCATGCCGAGCAAGAAACCGTCTACTACCTCCGCCGGGTCGTCGTCAAGCTCCCCTCCCCTGTTCAGCCAGTGTTCGATAAAGCCCATCGTGTATGCGTTGAACAGATATGCCGTTTTCATATGGTCATCCTCTTTCAGGGGCACTCTCCTGCCCAGCTCCTCGAACAGACTGGATAGAAACTCGTAGATCGGTACTGCGGGGTTGCTTTTTTGGGCATTCATCTTTACAAAAAAGAGAGGATCTCCTATAACCGGATCTTCGATAGCTTTTCTTTTGGATTTGAAGGTCGAAAACTTTAGTTCCACATATATCTTCAAAGCCTCTTTCGGGTCAGTGATACCGCTGCATTTTTGTAGAAGCTCTTCATGAAACTTTCCGATCTGATAGGCAATATATTCGAAAAAGAGCATATCTTTGGATGGAAAAAGTTTGTACAGTGCCCCTACAGATATGCCTGTATGAAGTGCGATATCCTGGATCTTTACATTTTCATAGCCTCTCTCGTCGAAAAACTCCGACACCTTTTCGAGCACGAGACTTTTTTTGGTCTCAAAAATCTTCTCTTTTAGCAACTCTTTCACGAAAAGCCTTTGAGGAACAGAATTCATTAAACCTATTCTATAAATGATGTTCTTAAATCAGAATAAATTAATAATTTTGTGAATATAATTCACTATTAAGCCAATAAAAGACTCCGCTCCGCGGTATCGTGATGAAAGGGCATAATGGATAAGAAGATAGGTACGGCTCTGATTCTGATTATCATAGTGATATTCTCGTATGCAGGTTACAAATATTTCGATTTCCGTTCGAAAAACGCTGTCAGCGAAGCGGCATTCATAAAGAGCGACCGACTCTCCAATCTCTCGTTCAAAGTCGACGGCAAAGTAGTTGAAATGTTAAAAAAAGAGAACGAGTTTGTAAAAAAAGGGGATCTGCTGGCGGTTGTGGATCCTACCGATTTTGAAGTGGCAAAAAGCGAACTTCTTCACAAAACGGAGGCGTTGCAAAAGTCTATAGAAGCGATGAAGATGAAAAAGAGCCGCCTGGAAGAGTCACTCGCACTAAAGACCGACATAGCTGGAAGCGATATAGAGTCGTTGACTATGAAGATCGGATCTTTGGAGTATAAAATCAGAGCTGCTGAAGCCGAGTTGAAAAAGGCCGAGAAAGACACAAAGCGCTACTCGTTGATGTATGAAAAAGATCTTATAGCCTCTTCGGATTATGAAACGATCCGTGTAAAAAGAGACTCCCTTTCCGATCAGATAAAAGGTATGAAAAAGGAACTTCTCGCGTTGAAGGCAGCGAAAAAAGGAGCCGAAAGCAGCTATAGACTCGCCAAAGTGACCCAGCGTACCGTGGAGGAGCTTGAAAAGGAGATTTCCGCGAAGGAGCGGGAACTGGCGGCATTAAAAGAGTCTATGGTCGAGATCGATAACAAGATCGGATATACGCGCCTTTTCGCCCCGTATGACGGCATGATCGCCAAAAAATATATAGACGCTCCAGGCGTTCTGGAGAGCGGGATGCCAGTGTATGCGATAGTGGATCCCTCCTCGCTCTACTGTGAAGTTCTTCTGTCGGAGAAGAAGATGGCCGGGGTCAAACCGGAAAATCGGGTTGAGATAACGGTAGACGCACTTGAGGGAGAGAAACTCGAAGGAAGAGTCGAGTCCATCGCTCCGACTTCTGCTTCTACCTTCTCTCTGGTTCCCAGAGATATCGCGAGCGGGGAGTTTACAAAGCTGGATCAGCGCTTCAAAATACGCATAGAAATTTTGGAGAAGAAAGATTCACTGCGTGCAGGCATGAGTGCCTCTGTAGCGATCGAAAGGAGATAGTTTGGCCTTTGCAGCCGGTGACGATATTTCCGAAAACGACAAGAAGCCGTGGGATATCACACCAAAAGAGCGTGCCATTTTCAGTATCATCGTCATGGCCGGCGCATTTATGGCGATACTCGATACGACCGTAGTCGATATCATCGTTCCAAAGCTTACCGGACCGCTTGCTACGGATATGTACGGGGTTCAGTGGATAATCACGAGCTATATGGTGGCCGCCGCGATCGCACTGCTCGTCACCGAATACCTGATCAAGCGTTACGGCTCGAAAACAGTATTCATACTCGGCGTACTCCTTTTTACCGTCGCATCGCTCTTTTGCGGAATGGCCGATACACTGGAGCATATGATACTCTTTCGAGTGATTCAGGGAGTTGGAGAGGCGCTGATCATGGTAACGAGCCATATTATGATTTTCAGCTATTTTCCTCCTCACAAGCAGGGGCTGGCGATGGGGCTTTTTGGACTTGGGGTGAGCTTCGCACCGGCACTTGGACCCACCATAGGAGGTTATCTGACTGAATACTACAACTGGAGGATGGTCTTTTTTATCAATGTTCCGGTAGGTCTGCTGCTTATAGTCTCCGGTATTGTCTATCTGCCCAAGGATAGATTTTTTGAAAAGCTGAAGTTCAATTTCGTAAGCTTCATTCTCATATCGTTTGCGACGGTCTCTCTTCTAATAATGCTGAGCAAGGGTCAACAGCTCGGATGGTTCAACGATTCGTTCATCGGACTGCTTCTTTTGTGCACGATAATCGGATTTTTGCTTTACGGTCTGAGTGAAATGTGGTCCAGGCACAAACTCGTAGACTTTACACTTTTTAAAAATCCGCTATTTTCCAACGGAATGATGATATATTTTTTCATTCTCGGTTTCTCGATGTATCAATACTTCTACCTGTTGCCGGTCTATTACGAGCATATCAAGATGCTTCCGACACTCGACGCCGGGATTGCGGTATTCGCTTTTGCCGTATTTATAGGCCTCTTTTCGCCGCTTGCCGGTATGCTTTCGGACAAAATAGGGGCAAAAAGGACGGTTTTGATAGCTTCGCTTTTTTATGTGGCTACATCTCTTGCCTTCCTTCCATCACTCAACTACTATACTCCTCTTGTGCAGGCGATGTTGTTGACCATCCCGTTTGGAATCGGCATGGGACTCTTTTTCGCTCCTGTGACTGTTATGGTTTTGCAAAACGCTCCCAAAAACAAGGGAGAACTCGCGATCGTACTGATGGATTATTTCCGGTTTGTGGGCGGCAGTTTCGGTACCGCTTTGGCGACGAACAATATGGAGTATTTCAAAAATCTCCACTTTCTTCGTATGGAGGAGCTTCAAAACAGCGAATATCTGGCCGGCTATCTGAGCCGGCTTTCCGAAACTCTGCATCTGCCGATGGAGAATATAAAAGCCATATTTGCCAACTACGAAGCATTCATGAGCTACAACTACGGCTTTTACAATACATTCATGCACGCCGGATACTGGGGAGTTCTCGGCTCTGTATTCGTTCTTCTTCTTTTCGTAAAGTTCCCATTCGCAAAGGAGTCTAAATGAGGCGGCTGCTTCTGTTGGTCATACCGGTTGTCGTTTTTTCGGATCCATATATAAAAATCATCGAGGATATTGAAAACTCAGGGGCTCTAAAGAGTGCACTGATGCTCGAAAGAGCGGCGTTACATACCGAAGAGGCGGCAAAGGGCAAAAACCTTCCGACTCTCGATCTCTATTTCGAAGGAGCATGGCTCAAGGATACTCCTACGGTCACTTTCAGAATACCGGGAAGCCCGCCGCTGCAGACTCCGATGGGTACCAGGCGCAATTTCAGCGGCTCTTTGCGTCTTGCATATCCCGTATTTGCCGGATATGCGATAAGCGCTGCGATAAAAAAGGCCGGTTTCGAGCATGAGATAGCCAAACTCAAAAAGCTCGATCTTGAAAGAAACCTCTATCTTCAGGCTACGGAACTCGCGGGCGCCGTCTATGCAGCCGACAGAAGGCTAAACGCTCTAAAGAGTGCAAAAAAGGCTATGACCTACTCTTACGAAAAAGCCAAAGGTCTCTATGAGAACGGACTTCTGCCCCCCTCCGATCTTTACAATATAGAGGCGAAAAAGCATAGTGTCGAGGTCGAAATAACGGATGCCGAGAGTCAAAAAGAGCAATTGCTGAACAGACTCGGCCATCTTTTAAACAGGGATATCGATTCGGTCGAGCTGCCTGTAGAGAGTTTGTCCATACCGATCGATAAAGAGACAATAACGGAGACGGCGTTACGTCAACGTGAAGACATATCCGCTCTAATGGCCGGTATCGAAGTCGACAGAAGTGTGGAGGAGGTGGCAAAAAGCAGGCTCTACCCCACCCTTACGGTCGCTGCCGAGCTGAAGCGACACGGTGATACGCTCTCTTTGAACGGTGACGGATATACGAATCCTGATCAGAGCTATATCGGCGCTTTTGTCAGCTGGAACCTCTTCGACGGTTTTTCGGACAAGAATGACATCGAGGCGGCAAGGTGTAAAAGAGTGGCGTCAAAAATTGCACTCGATGATTACAAAAAGAGGGTAAAAAGAGAGATTTCCAACGCATTTTTGGAACTCTCCGCACTGATTTCGAGGCTCGATAGTGCGAAAATGGAGCTCAAAGCCCAAAAAGCCTACTGCGATCTTACGGTCGGGCGCTTCGAAAACCAGCTTGTAAGCGCCGATGAATTGAGTCGCTCCATAGCCGATCTATCGGCCGCGCAGGCAAAGGTATCCACGCTCAAAAGCATGATTTTTGTCCAGAGAGCAAAAATATGGCTTATGGCGGGCCTCGAGCCATTCAAAGAGAATTTTTTGAAACATCATGACCTGTAAATCTCTTTTCGAGATTCACTAAAACTTATTGAAACGGAAGCCTCTCATCACTTGAAATTCCATAACTCCATTTACGCTCGATCTCTTTAGCAGCGGATAAAATTTCTTTCCAACTATTCAAAATGGTATAATAATATTGAGGAAGGAAGAATATGGAGTATTTTTTAAAAGATTGCAAATATCTGCTCGTTATAAATCCCGAAGATGGAAAAATTATAAATTGTAATGATGCCTACGCCGAACTGGTAGGCTATACAAAAGAGAGTATATGCGAACAGGCGATTCTCGAGCGCGTAACCGTAGAAAATACGATCATGTTCATCGAAGTGCTTGACGATGTCGTCGCCGGCACGAAAGCGATGATTACAGTCGATCACAACTGCAAAGATTCGCAAACCGTCAGACTCGACAACTATCTAATAGCAAGGCACCATCGATATATCGAGATCTGGATGAAGAAAAACAGGCCGCCCCAACTCCCTATTCAAAGGCGCAGGCTTCTTGATATGATAATCGACTACGCTCCTGATATGTTCTGGGCGAAAGATCTGCAAGGGCGCTATCTCTTCGCAAACAGGGCCCTTTGCGAAAAACTCCTCGGTGTAGATGATGTTCGTGAAGCGATTGGCAGGACCGATCTCTTCTTCGCTCTGAAGGAGATGGCACTTCATCCGGACAATCCTGGCTGGCATACGATGGGCGAAATGCGCCAAAATTCCGACGAACTGGTAATCAAGCATTTGACACCCATGCACTTTGAAGAGCATGGAAAAGTCAGGGGCAAAGAGATATACCTCGACGTTCACAAAGCCCCTCTTTACAACAGCGACGGTGTGCTCATCGGTACCGTCGGCATAGGCAGGGATATAACGCTGCAAAAAGAGTTCGAAAGCAAAATAGAAGAGGAGCGGCTAAAAAAATCGGAACTTTTCGAATCACTTTTGAATGCGACGATAGAGGGGCTTTTGATATTCGACGAAAATTTAAGGTGCATACACTACAACAGACCGATCAAAGAGATTTTCGGGTATGGTGACGAGGAGCTCTGGCAAAAAGATGTGCTCTCTTTCGCCATCGACTCATCCAGGGAAGTTTTGGAAGAGAATCTGAAAAAGAGCGACTCCGCACCCTTTGAAGTCCTGCTCAAACGCAAGGACGGCAGCGCATTTTGGGCCCTTGTGCGCAGCAGGTTCATAAAGCTTGAGGGCAAGGAGGTGAAGGTGCTGGCAATCGTAGATATATCTCCTTTGAAAGAGAAGGAGAGAGCCATAACCTTCCAGGCGGAACATGATCCGCTTACAAACCTGATAAATCGTCGCCACTTTTTCAGTATACTGGAGTCTATACTGGAGCAGTCGGACAGAAACCGTCAATACAGAGGCCTTCTTTTTATCGATCTCGACAGGTTCAAGCCTGTCAACGATACGATGGGACACAATATAGGCGATCATCTTCTTCAGATCGTGGCTCAAAGACTACAGTCCACCCTGAGAAAGAGCGATATTATCTCCCGCTTTGGCGGAGACGAGTTTCTGGCGCTTATTATGACTGAAACGACAGATATCGACGAGGCGAAGAAAAGAATATCCATGATTGCAGAAAAGATACTCCGCTCCATAAAAGCGCCGTACCAGATAGATCAAAAGAGTGTCGAGATAGGAGCGAGTATCGGTATAACGCTGTTTAATACATCCGCAAAAGATCTCAACCAGTTGATACTTGAGGCCGACTCGGCTATGTATGAGGCGAAAAAGAGAGGGGGAAATCGCTATTTCTTCAGCGAATAGCAAACCCCTCCTTTTTTAAAAACTCCATAGCCTCTTCACTCTTCTCCCCCTGAAGCTCAAGCCATCCATCCTTGAACGTTCCGCCGCAACCGAGAGATCTTTTTATCCGTTTTAGAAGTTCTCTCTCTTCGCTTTTGTCGATATGAAACTCACCTGCCAGAGTTACAATCTTTCCGCGCCTCCTCTCCCTTTTTAAAAGAAGCCGGTGATCTTTCGGAGAGAGGATCTTTCTCTTCTTGCTGCGGCAAGTGCAGGCACTCATATTTTCACCGCACTCGTCACACAACCTGTCGACATCCCATCCGTCGTCAAAAGAGCCGAAAGAGATATCGAGTCGCTTGCCTCTCGCCACTAAACAGTCTCTCCTATGCTCTCGGCATACTCTTCATAGTTTCCTTTGAAGTCGACAATTTCACCGCCGGGTTTTATCTCTATTATACGATTCGCGAAAGCGTCTATGAGTTCCCTGTCGTGGGTTACGCATATCACGTTGCCGTCGAAGTTGTATAGAGCCTCGCCCAACGCTATGATCGCCTCAAGATCCAGGTGGTTCGTAGGCTCGTCAAGCACCAGAAAGTTCCCCTGCTCCAGCATCATTTTACTGAGCATCATGCGGTGTTTTTCACCTCCGCTGATTCTCTCTATGCTCTTTTCTTGCTCCTCTCCGCTAAAAAGCATCCGTCCAAGGCAGTTTCTTATCTCCGCGATATCGGCCTCTCTATCGAAACTTCTAAGCCACTCGTAGAGGGTTTCGGTACCCTTTATGCGATCGGTCGTATCCTGAGGAAAGTAGCTCGGCTCGACCGTGGCACCCCATCGTATCTCGCCGCTGTCGGGAGCGATACCGTCATCCATTATCATTTTGCAAAGTGTCGTCTTTCCTACACCGTTTGGCCCGATCAGAGCCACCTTGTCGCCGGGATTGAATTTCAGGTTCAGATTTTCAAAAACCTTCAGATCGTCGAACGACTTGCTTACACCCTCTATCTCGAGAGCCTCTTTACCGATTTCGCGCCTCTTTTTGAATACGATACTCGGATCTCGGCGTGAAGATGTCTGCAGTGCGCTCAAGTCGAGTTTTTCAAGCTGTTTTTGACGACTTGTAGCCTGCCTGGCCTTTGAGGCGTTGGCACTGAAGCGGCGTATAAAGTTTTCGAGCTGCTCTTTCTCTTTGAGCTTTTTGGCCCTTTCCATCTCTCTTTGTTTTTGCAGCAGGTTGCTTGCAATGTACCAGTCGTCGTAATTTCCGGCAAACTCTCTGATCGTTTTGAAGTCAAGATCGAGAATATGGGTTACGACACTGTTTAGAAAGTGTCTGTCGTGGGATATGACGATCATGGTCCCCTCATGCCTTTTTAACTGATCTTCAAGCCACGCTATCGCGTGTATATCGAGGTTGTTGGTAGGCTCGTCGAGAAAGAGAATATCCGGCTTGGGGAAAAGGACCTGCGCCAGAAGCACTTTGAACTTGTCGGCACTCGGCAGCGTGCTCATCAGATCGCCATGCTGCTCTTCCGGGAAACCGAGCTCTTCGAGAATCTTTTTGATCCTCACATCATACTCGTACATGGGATCCTCTTCGACACATATCATCTCCAGCTCTCCGAGACGCTCGTTTACCTTCTCGTCGTCGAAGTTTCCTTCCATATAGAGTCGCTCTTTCTCCTTGATCGCTTCATACAGTCTTTTGTTTCCGTAAAGAACGGCGTCGGCTATCGTAAAATCCTCGAAGGCGTACTGGTTTTGTCCGAGTACCCCCACCTTGAGACCGCTACCTATGACGATCTCTCCGGAAGTTGCATCCTCTTCACCGGCTACAATCTTCAAAAAAGTACTCTTTCCGGCTCCGTTTGCGCCTATTAGGCCATACCTCTTTCCGGCATCCAGCTTGAGGTTCACGTTTTCAAAAAGCACTTTCGAGCCGAAGCGCTTTGTCAAATCTATTGTCTGAAGCATCTTACAGATTATCCTTTCACAAGTTCCACAACTTTTTCCGGGGGACGGCCGAGAACCGCCCTCGAGCCTTTTATCACTATCGGCCGCTCTATGAGTTTGGGGTTTTTCGCCATCGCCTCTATGAGCTCTTCGTCACTCTCCACACTTTTCAGACCCAGCTCCTTGTAGATGGCCTCTTTCGTTCTCATTATATCCCTCGGTTTGAGACCCAGAAGTTTCAAAACCTCCGCTATCTGCTCTTTTGTCGGATTCTCGTCCAGGTATCTGAAAACCTTGGGCTCTATTCCCTCTGCCTGTAGAAGCTTCAGCGCTTCTCTTGATTTGGAACATCTTGGATTGTGCCATATCGTAATCTCTTCGGTTGCCATTGCCCGATCCTTTATGATAAAGTTTGATTCATGAATAGTGAAAAACCGATAATCGAACTGCTTCCTCCGCTACATGGCCGCTGCAGAGCGTTAGTGATAGTGCTGCGCACCGCTTTCAGCGCCGTTCCGCTACTGCTTGGCGTATGGTCTGGAGCCGAATTCGGCTGGTTCTACGGCCTTTTGGTGTGGATTGCGGCAGTATTTGCGGGCTTGATACTTCTAAGCAAACTCAAGTTAACCTATGTACCGTTGAACCAGCATGAACTCTCCCACTCCTCTACCGCTATTCTAAAGTGGTTCGTCGCCTTGCGATTGTGCGGGTATGACCGCAACAGCCAAGCCGCAAAATCGCCCGATATCAGTGAAGCTCCACGTTGAGTTTCACCTCTCTTCTGCTTCTCATGGCGACAATTTGACCGGTCATCGAGTTTTGGCGGAAGTGAATTCCGTTTTTACCGGCCAGCTCCACACCCTTGAAGATATTTTCATCTTCGACTTTCACATCCCATAGAGGGTTTACCTCTTTTATCTTTTCGAGTTCGCTGCGGCTGATCGCCACTTTTGTCCCCTCGAGTATCGCTATACCGGCATCTACGATACAGCCGTCTCCAAGAGGAATACCGGTAACGCTGTTGGCACCGAGAAGGACGTTTTGCCCTATCGTCACCGGATTGCCGTTCGTTCCGCTGAGTACTCCGAGGATCGATGCGCCGCCTCCTACATCGGAGCCCGGACCGACGATGGCTGAGCTTGAGATCCGCCCTTCCACCATTACGGCACCTGTGGTTCCGGCGTTGAAGTTGATGTAGCTCGCTCCCGGCATCACTGTAGTTCCCGGATGCAGCTGCGCACCCATACGGACTTTGGCACTGTCGAGTATACGCGTATTGTCGGCAGGAATTATATGCTGAAGGTATCTGGGGAACTTGTCTACACTCTCTATCTCCGGATATGCACCGTTGAGTTTGAGCTCTATCTCGTTCTCGCGAAGCCAGTCAAGTTCGAAAGGCTCGTTGCCGAACCAGGCGACGTTGTGCAGTATTCCGAATGCACCGTTTAGATTCACACTTCTTAGCTCCGCCTTGCCGAGTGAAAGAGCGTAGAGTTTGATATACACGGCCTCTACACTCTTTGGAGCATCCTCATCGAAGAGAAACACTACTCGAAAATTATCGTCGAGCTCTTCACAATCCACTATACGGGCGAGCTCTTTTATCACCTGTACGTTTTTATGATTTTCGCCGACGGCTTCGGATACAAACGGTGCGAAAGCGGCAAGCGCGTTTATAACCATAGCGTCGGAGACATCAAAGATCTGCTCAGAAGCAGAAAAGTCGACAGACTCTCCCGCATCCTGCAAAGCCGCGATCAAAACAGCGGCAGATCCGTAGTTTTCGTTCCAGTTGACGAGCGGAAAAGTGGCCTGAAGAATCTTGTCACGACTCTTTTGCCCCCTGTCTACACGGCAGATACCGAATGCTACCGGTTTTCTGTATCCATCCTGCGCCTCTATGCGCTCAACGAAACTTTTGAACTCCTCTTTGGACTCGATCTTTCTGATTGCCATCGTCACTCCTGCAAGATAAATTGCGCGATTATACTCGATTTTTGTTGACAAACCCTTTAGCGGCGAGATTTAGATAATCCAATCCCGATCTCTTGATCATGATCAATGACAGAGAGATTCTTTCGGAATAACATTAGTTTTTCTGCACAAAAAGATTTATTTGTAAAATAATAATGATTTTAGGCAGAGTATAACAGGAGGCAAACCGTGAGAAGAGCAACACCCCTCAACCGTGAGCGTTACCTTGACGAAGACGACTACATCGTATCCAAAACGGATCTCAAGGGACGTATTACATACTGCAACAAGATTTTCATAGAAATAAGCGGTTATTCGGAAGAGGAGCTGCTTGGAGCACCTCACTCCATACTTCGCCATCCGGATATGCCGAAAATCGTATTCAAGCTTCTATGGGAGAGAATACAGAACAAGAAGGATATCTTCGCATTCGTAAAAAATCTATGCAAGGACGGGAGTTTTTACTGGGTATTCGCCAACGTTACGGCAACCGTGGATTTTAACGGTTCCATAAGAGATTACCACTCCGTGCGGCGAAAACCCTCTCGCGAGGGTATAAAGAAGATAGAGCCGATCTACTCGAAGCTCCTGGAAGAGGAGCGAAAAGGCGGTATGGAGGCTTCAGGAGCCTACTTACAGAGATTTCTCGACTCAAGCGGTATGGACTACGACTCGTTTATATTCTCTCTTCAAAACGGGTAGTGGCTCAATCCGATCGAACTCTTATTATAATGGCGTCCGCTCGCCTGTTTTTGGCGCGGCCTGCCGCTGTTTTGTTGGAAGCGATGGGCCTCTCCTCTCCATAGGCTTCAGTTTTTATCCGCTCAGAAGAGACACCGAGATTTTCAAGAGCCATCTTGACTGCCAGAGCTCTTCTGTTTGAAAGAGAGAGATTGTATTTACTGCTGCCGATACTGTCGGTATGCCCCTCTATCACTACATCGACATGAGTGTTGCGATGCATAAAAGAGGCAAGCCTTCCGATATCCGCCTTGCCTCCGGCGTCAAGCTCCGAAGAGTCGAACTTGAAGTTTACAAGCATCGTTATAGCGGTAGCGCAACCGCCGGAATCGACTCTCCAGCCGTGCGGAGTATCTTTGCAAAGATCCCTGCAGTCGTCTACACCGTCTCTGTCGCTGTCAGATTCACAATCATCCAAAAGAGCCTCTCTCTTCCGTTTTGATTCTGTCAGGCTATCTGACACGGACCCGGATCGAAGATCGCTTTTTTGTGCAGAAGTTGCAAATGTAGCTCCCGAAGTCGCCATGGATAGGCTCTCATCTCCTTCGCTTCCTGCCGACGTCTCTTCGAGCAGGGCTTCATCATCCAGCAAAGCCGTCGCATCGAGGGGTGCCGGTTTCAAAGAGGCGGTAGCAGCTGTAATGACCGGCGCCGCTTTAGTGACATTTGCGACTCCGTTTTCACTTTTTGACACTTTCGCGACCGCTATGTCTTTTCGAGTCGGCTCCGCTCCTGTATTAGATACTTCAGATCTTTCGGTCCGCACGCTGCGGTATGATGCCGAAGATCTTTTTGCGATTCTATCTCTCATGAAGGCGGTTTTTTTGCTCTCTGCCGCTTTGTACCTGTTTTTTCTTAGATATTTCATTTGGACCATCTTTTTCGAAGCTGCGATCCTGGCGGACGAGTCGGAACTCGCATAGTAACTCTTTGCAGGTATCTCCTTCTTTTTTGGAGCATCGTAAGGAGGAAACGAATAGGAATCCTCGTTATGGTATCTGATTCTCTTGCCAAAGGTATATTCGAGTCCGAAAGTCCAGCTGAATGTATGACCTATATCGGCAAAACGAACTATATCCCTCACTTCAAACCGCAGTGCAACAGGATCGGAAACGAAAAAGTGCGCTCCGATACCTATGCCGGCAATTGCGCCGTTTTTCAATCCCCCCTCGAGCCTGTCGTACTTCTCTATACCGAGGCCCAAGAGCATATATGGTATGAATCCCCTCTCATCCTTGAAGTTGTAAAGAAAATTCGCCATGAGCTTATAGCCGTTTATCGGCAAGGCGTTTGCAGAACCGTTCGTATTGTACAAAGAGAAGTCTTTCAGATAGTCGTAACCGAGCTCCACGGCTTTATGTTCGTCGAAATTGTAACCGAATCTTATACCGTAACCGGTTCCATCCTCCAGAAGTGCCTTACCGAGTGCTTCAAGTCTGTTTATCGTCGGTGTAATCGAAAATTTTTTCTTTCCAGCCTCCAGAAAAAGAGGCATCGCAATCAAGAAAAAAACAAACCATACCCTTTTCACTCTTTTCCCCCTTCTATATCCCAATCGATTCAGCCATCAGAGTTAACTGATAGTTATATAACGGAATATTACCATTCTATTGGATAAATTTAACTGTAAGAGTGAAAAAGTTACGAAACATACGGCAAAAAGGCTCCTCAACGAAATTCAATATAGATATGTGTTATATCACAACATGAACTCGCGAGCCATTTGCAGAGCGGTTTGGCGATTGTAGTGACACTGTTTACAGAGGATGTTTATCCCTCTCCAGGGATGAGAGTATGGCAAGGACCGTATCTCTTCTTGTCGTATCTATGCGCTTGCATGCACTCTTGAAGGCATCCTCTTCTCCCACGACGATACAGATCTTTTTTGCTCTTGTAACGGCGGTATAGAGCAGTTTCGTATTGTGCATGATGTAGTGGCTGTAGCTCATCGGAATGATTACCGCATCATACTCCATTCCCTGCGTCTTGTGTATCGTCAGGGCGTATGCGAGGCTCAGATACTCACCGATCATATCGTAACTGTACCTTACCACCGTCTCTTCGTTCGGAAAATAGACATAACACTCCTCCTCATCCGAATCCATCCTGAATATCAAGCCGATCATTCCGTTGAATATCCTCTGTTCCGAAGGATCGAGCCCCTTTTTGAAGGCCTCCGGTGAGTAGGCCGGCATATTCTCGTTTTTGATATGTACTACTTTGTCGAAGAGGCCGTAATTATATATCCCTCGCCTTATCGAATGTCTGGCGCCAGGATTGAAAATCGACTGTAGCTCGTTATTTAGATTTTCACTTCCCAAAATACCGCCCTTCATCGGTGTGATGACCTGTATATGCGTTATGTAGCCTTTTATATCTTTCGATTCGAGGCACCTTCTCGCCTCAACGATATGGGTGATAGCTTCGGACTTGACTGTTTCGAGAATCTTGAGGTTGTGGTTTTGCCTCAACTCCCTCTTTTCATTTTCGCCGAGCGAGTTTTTCCTGGCGAAATAGTTTTCGATACTCAGATCGACGAATCTGAAGTCGCAATAGCTCTTTTTATAGTCAGGAATCTCGCCACGCCGTATAGAGTCGGCAATAAAAGCGATCGCCTGATCCTCCTTCTGGCGATAGATTCGTGTCAGTTTTACGGTAGGAATCAGGTCATATTCAATAATATCAGCAAGAATGTTACCCGCTCCTATCGGCGGCAGCTGTCCGTCGTCGCCGACTATAAGCAGTATGGCTTCCTCTTTGAGTTTCGATATCAACTGATAGAATATCTGGGAGTTTACCATCGACGCTTCGTCAAGAAGTATCACATCAAAAGGAAGGTGCTCCTTATCTTTGGCGGATACCAAAAGGCTCTGGATCGTTGCGGATCGATAGCCGGTCGTATCGTGAATGCGCTGTGCCGCGATACCACTGAGGGCCGTTACGACAATCGAATCGTAACCGTACCTGCTTTCAAGCAGCCTTAGCATCATCCTCGCTGTCGTACTCTTTCCTGTTCCGGCATATCCAACAAGAGCCATTGCGCGGATACCGCGATTTAAAAGCAGTACCGCCTCTTTTTGCTGCTCACCTAGGCTGAATCCAATCTTCTTCTCTTCAGATTCGATAAAGGAGTCTGGATCTTCTACAATCGCTCCGGAAGGTGAAATGTTTGCGTTTTTTAAAAAGTCGTAGATAGCCTTTTCGGTACGGTAGTAGTACTCATACGCGATAAAATCTTCGAGCCGATAGAGAATCCGCCTCTTGAGAAGATCCTCTATTACATCGGTTACGGCGGTCGTTTCATCGAAGCCGAGCTCGCTGCAAAGAGCCGCGGTGAAATCTTCTCTCTTTACGGCACTGCTGCCCTGCTGCTCCGCTATCTCACGCAAAAGATAGCCTGCCGCCGCTTCTATTCTGAAGGGAGATTTTGGATCTATTCCCATCGAAAGGGCCATCTCGTCCGCTCTCTTGAACCCTACCCCCTTGACCTGCGTAATCATGTATGGATTTTTCTTGATCTCATCCACCAGGTTATCTTTCGCGGCGAATGTCCTGAAAATCTGCGCAACGATCGACTGGCCTATCTTGTATGGCGCCAGAAACATCGCAAGATCGCGCATATCTTTATACTGCTGCCAGCTCTTTGTAATCTGTGAAAGTTTTTTCTCTTTTATTCCCTTGAACTCGAGCAGCCTGTTCGGCTCTTCGTCAAGTATCCTCAAAAGCTCATCTTCACCATAATGCGAAATAAGCCTGCCTACAAGCTTCTCACCCACCCCTTTGACAACCTTCGTTAGATAGAAGTAGAGTTCGCTCCCTTTTATGTTGAGTTCATCAAAAACAAACTGCGGTCCGAACTTCGGATGCTCTTGCCACTCTCCTTTTACCTCTATCTCCTGCCCCTCGATCGTATGGGGATCGTCGATAAGCGTATTGCCGGATATTTTCACCCCGTTTTCGAGTCTGGCTATGAAAAACCCCTCTTTTTGAAAGAGTATCTTCTGTACACGTCCTGTAAGCGTTATACGACTCATACGAGCATCTTTCCAAGAGACCTGTAGTCGGGCTCGAATCTTTCTACAAGACTCCAGAACTCTTTTCGGTGGTGTTTGTATTTTATATGGGCGAGTTCATGTATGATCACATAATCTATAAGTCTTGTATCATAACGTATGAGTGCACTGTTGAGGGTGACCGCATCGGCGGCACTGCAGCTTCCCCATCTGCTTTTGAGGCGCCTGAAGTTTACTTTGGATGGAAACAGATTCATCTTTTCGGACCAAAACTCTATACGCTCTGGCAAAACTTTTTTTGCACTTCGAAGGTAAAATCTCTCTATCGCCGCTTCAAAACACTCTTCTCTTTCTCCTCTGAACAGAAAGAGTCCGTTTTTGAAATCTACCACGCTCTTTTTGGACTCTTTATACTCTACAGGGTACTTTTTCCCCAGATACCATGCTTCACAACCCGGAAAAAAACTTTTGGGGTTGATGCGTCCGTGGCTTTTGTTGTGCAAAATGCGCTTCAGGATCCACTCCTCTTTTTCCGATACGAAAAGAGCCGCATCCTTTTGTCCGAAACGCCATGGAGTAGAGACTTCGACTACACCGTCCGAATCAACCCTGATGTAGAGGTTCTTTATCCTCTTTTTTCGTAGATGACGGCATACGATCTCGACTCCGCCGCGACTTGTATGGGTAAAAAGCCTCTCAGCCGACAGTTTTTTTAGCCTCTTCAATCAGTCTGCTCATAGTATCCATTATCCTGCGAAGAGCCTCCTCGCTCTTGGCTTCGTATCTTGTGACGAGTATCGGGGTCGTATTGCTGGCACGTACGAGCCCCCAGCCGTCGTCGAAAATCACACGCACTCCGTCGATAGTCACGATATCTTTAATATTCAGTTTCTCTCTTTGCGAATCAAGAATCTTTTTGAGGCTGTCGATAATGGCAAACTTCTTGGAATCGGTAGTCTCGATTTTGATTTCGTCCGTACTGTATAGTTTCGGCAGCTTTTCATACTCGCCATCGAAATCGAATCCATCCTTTAGCATCTGCAAAATTCTGAACATCGTATAGATGGCATCGTCATATCCGAAATAGCGATCGTTGAAAAAGATATGCCCGCTAACTTCCGCGGCGAGATCGGCTCCGGTCTCTTTTAGCTTGACCTTCAGGTTCGAGTGACCTGTTTTGTGCATGATCGCCCTGCCAATCTCGTTAATTCCGTCGTACATGATCTGAGAACACTTCACCTCGCCTATAACTGTTGGATCGTTCATGGTCTGCGCGAAAAAGAGCGCCAGTATATCCCCTTTGAAATTGTACTTCCTGCTCAAAAAGGCTATACGGTCACCGTCGCCGTCGAAAGCGAATCCGTAGTTTGCCCCGTTTTGAAGCAGTCTCTTCAGATCCTCGAGATTCTCTTCCTCGCTTGGATCGGGGTGGTGATTTGGGAAGGTTCCGTCGGGATCGAAAAATAGTTTGTGAGCCGGTATATCGAGCCTCTCGAGCAGAGGGTCTATCGCCACCCCTGCGGCGCCGTTACCGCAATCTACGGCGATTTTCGGATCGAATCCCTTCAGATCTTCAAACTCTTTCGCCAGATAATCGACATAGGCTCCGAGGGCATCGATTTTGATAGAGTCGGTCTCCGTCGGTACCGCCATAGAGGTGTTTGACTCCACCTCACGACCGAGAGCATAGATATCCTCTCCGAAAAAAGGGTTTTTGTCGATCGTGATCTTGAATCCGTTGTACTCCGGAGGATTGTGCGATCCGGTTATCTGAATGCCGCCTGCCGGCACAACATCCTTGCCGCCGACTCTGAATGTGTTGAAGTTGCAGAAGTAGTTGACGGGAGTCGGTACCATTCCGCCGTGCAATACGATGACTTCAGCCGCGTTGAGACCGCTCACCAGCCAGTCGCTAAGCTTTGGAGAGTGTACTCTCGCATCGTATGTCACAACCGCATAATCTCCTATCTCCTTTATCCTTTTCCCAAGAAAATAGCCGATCAGCTTGACCCTCTTTTCAGTAAGATCTTCGCCGTAGACACCTCTGATGTCATACTCTCTGTAAATATGCTGCATAAACTCTCTTTGTATATTTTTAGACGATATTCTACCAAAAAACGGCACCAATGGAGCGGCCTGCCCCGAAAAACAGTTTCAAACCGCTATAAATTATTAAAAATACGCCGCTCTCGTAGCTTGGCGGATATATCCGAAATATTTTGTCATACGGTTCAATCCACACTTTTTTATAGTAGACTATTCCAAAAAAAGAGAGGATCGTCGATGTCTTTTGACAAAAGAGCATCTACATGGGACGCGTCTTCGCGCAGACAGGAGCTTGCAAAGGCTGTTGCGGACAAGATAAAGAGCAGCGGATTGCTGAATCCTGGTATATCTTTGCTCGATGTGGGAGCAGGTACCGGACTACTTGCAAGAAGGCTTCTGCCCTATGTCGCTAAAATCACGGGAGTGGACAGTTCGAAGGGAATGATTGACGAGTTTTCGAAGATAGGCGAAAATGCGGTAGCGATCCATTCCGATATTCTCGAGTATGACTCCACTTCACTCTACGGCGGCATAGTCAGCTCCATGACGATGCACCATATCGAGGATATAGACGCACTCTTTGCAAAGCTCTTCTCCCTTCTTGAGCCGGGCGGTTTCATAACCATGGCCGATCTCGAAAAAGAGGATGGAAGTTTCCATGACGGAGGAAACGAGGGAGTATACCATTTCGGCTTCGACGAAGAGTCTCTCAAAGCGGCTCTGTTGAAAGCCGGCTTTGAAAAGATATCTCTTGAAAGGGTATATGAAGTCGAAAAAGAGAAGAGGAGCTATCCGGTTTTTCTTCTTACCGCAAGAAAGCCGGACGGTCGGTAAGCCGACTTATTGTCAATCTATCTGCTTGCTCTTTCTGTGGTATCTTTGTACTATGTCCGGGTCGGGATGAAGGTCGATCTGCGCCTCTTCTCTCCCGTCGTAGGGAATATGCGAAAGAACATATCGTATAGACTCCAGTCGGGCAGACTTTTTATCGTTGCTCTTTACGATGATCCAAGGTGAAAAAGCGGTATGTGTACGGCTGAACATCTCCTCCTTGAAATAGGTGATCTTGTCCCACATCTTCTGGGCCTCTTTGTCTACCGGACTTAGCTTCCACTGCTTGAGCGGATTCAGTTCGCGCTCCTTGAAGCGTTTTTGCTGCTCGTCCTTGGAGATCGAGAACCAGAACTTTATAATGATGATTCCGTCATCTATGAGAGCGTGCTCTATCTCCGGAACCTCCTGCATGAACTTTTCATACTGCTCCTCGGTACAAAATCCGAATACAGGCTCCACTATGGCCCTGTTGTACCAGCTGCGGTCGAAAAAGACGATCTCACCGGGATTTGGAAGGTGGGCGAAGTAGCGCTGGAAGTAGAACTGACCCGCTTCGACGTCGCTCGGTTTGGGAAGCGCGACGACACGATATCGTCTCGGATTCAGACGCTCCGTAAATCGTTTGATGGCGCCGCCCTTGCCAGCCGCATCTCGACCCTCGAATATCACAAGCACCCTCTTTTTCTTTTCAAAAACCCAGTTTTGGAGCTTTATAAGCTCTACCTGAAGCTTGATCAGATCCTCTTCGTACATTACCGTTTTTAGGGCTTTGTGGACCTTTTTTCCCTTCGCCAGGAGTTTTAAACCCGATTTTCGCGACAACGCTTCGAGCTTTTTCTCTATCGCCTCCACCCTCTTGCGTATCTCTTTGTCTTTTACATGTTTTTTTATATATTCGAGATCTTCATTCATCGTTTTTTCCTCTTGGACTTGCTTCTTGTCTCTTATAGTATATTATCGGTTAAACACCGATTATATCGATCACATCAGACGGGGTATCGGCTCTTCTGTCTATCTTTATATCGGGTTGCGTATCTTTTGCAAATCCCCATCCGGCGAATATCGGAGCGATACCGGCTCCGGTAGCTGCCATTATATCCTTGGGACTGTCGCCCACCATCCAGCAACTCTTCTTTGAAATCTTCTCTACGATCTTTTCCACCATCTGCGGATGCGGTTTTGGATACTCTACCTTGTCGGCGCCTATGACATCTTCGAAGAAGAGATCTATGGCATTGTTCTTCAAAATGATTTCGGATGTTGCGGTCGGGGCGTTCGTGGCCACAAACATCCTCGCTCCGCCATTTTTCAGCGTTTCGAGCATCTCGTATATGCCTTCAAAAGTCCTGGCGTTCAAAAGGCACTGCCTGCTGTAATGCTCTTCAAACATCTCTCTGGCTTTCGTCTCATACTCTTTTACGCCGTAAAACTCATACGCCAGGTTCAGTCCCGGTCTGTTCATAAGATACACTATCTTCTCCCGCGTAAGCGGTTCCAGGCCGTAATACTCCGCACGGACATGATTTATCGAGGCCGCTATATCCGCACTGCTGTCCACCAGTGTACCATCGAGATCAAATATCACTGTCGTCATCTCTCTCCTTTGGTATAATCATAACAAAAAGAGGGGGTATGTTGAAAAGAGCGGCCATTCTCTTTTTTGTCACTCTCAACCTTCTTTTCGCAGAGCCGCTACCAGTGGAGTTTGCCGGAAACAGATCGATAGACTCGCGAGAACTCTATGAGGCGATCGGCCTTCACAAACCGTACTTTTTCGAATTCTGGAAAAAAGAGCCCCGTATTGACCCCGAAAAAATGGAGCTGATGCTTCCGCTGCTGGAGAACTACTACAAGTCACGCGGTTTTTACCATGCAAGGGTTACATATGTCGTCAAAAATGGAAAAATAGTCATCGAAATCGAAGAGAAGCGTCCGGTAACCGTAAAGGATATCTCCTATATATCCCCGCTGAATATAGAAGATCTCATACCTTTTGGAAAAGGGGACAGATTCAATGCGCAAAAGTTCGTGCAGAGCAAAAAGAGGATAAAAGAGTATTATGCCGATCACAGATACTGCAACGTCGATCTCGACGCGAAAGCATTCATAGATATAGAACACGACGAAGCATACCTCGTATACGATATAACTCCGAACGAGCCGTGTGTTTTCGGCGAAATCTCTATCGAAACGCCCGCCGGAGTCGATGAGAAGATTATCCGGTCGCTGCTCTACTTCAAGGAGGGCGACCCCTATTCCGCAGAGCTGATCCGCAGAAGCTACAAGGAGATCTATGCGAACGAAGGTATCGAGAGGGTCATTATCGACGATGCGAGACACGAAGGAAACAGAGTCCCTGTCACCGTAAGCGTATCCTTGTATCCAAAGCCTATACACTTCAGTGCCGGTGCCGGATACAGCAGCGACGAGGGGCTCAATCTGCAGATGGGGATAAAGCACAGAAACTTTCCCAAAAATCTAAAAACGCTCGCTCTTCAGACACGTTACTCGCAGATAAGGCGATTCGTAAAAAGTACGTACGAAATGCCCCTCTCCAACCACAACCGCTTCTCTGCGGAGATAGGGTTCAACGATGAGGTTTTTGACGGCTACAAGGAGCGCTCCGTCAAAGCGAAGAGCGCTCTAAAACACCTCAGGTGGCCCCATATTTTTCAAGAGAGTATCACTATCGACCAAACGACGACTACAGAGAGCCTCGATACACTCAACTTTCCCGACGGCAAACTGCTTATAGTTTCCGCAAAGGGAGCGTGGGATATAGACAGGCGGGATTCGCTTCTGGATCCGACCAGAGGCTACAAAGTTTCTCTCGAACTATCGGGATCCATCAAGTCTCCGATCTCCGATGCGACCTACTACAAGCTCCTGTTTACGGGTGCTTATCATCTTCCGCTGAACGACAAAACCCTCTCCTTTAGAATAAGACAGGGAACGATCAAGGCCAAACAGGGGCACATACCGCCGTCATACCGCTTCTATGCCGGAGGAATGAACTCGAACAGAGCATTTTCATACAGGCAGCTCGGTCCAAAAAACGGTCTCGGAAATCCTGTCGGTGCATTCAGCATAACCGAGGCTACGGCAGAATACAGGATAGATCTTCCAAAAGACTTTCGAGCCGTACTCTTTAGCGATATCACATATCTCGGACAGGACTCCGTTCCGGACTACAAAAAGCCATATATCGGTATAGGGCCCGGAATCAGATACATGACGCCGATAGGTCCCATAGCTTTCGATCTCGGCTTTGACGCCCAGCATCTAAGCAGATACACTCTCCACTTCCATATAGGAGAGCTCTTTTGATGGGAGAGCTATACAACCGTTTCGCCCTCTTTTTGCAGGCTCTTATCATACTTTTTGGAGTCCTTTTTTTCACTTTGGCCCATCCTGCCACCGCACAATACATTTTACAAAAAGCTTTTGAGTCGGCCGACGTTTCGCTCGAGAAGGTAGAAGGATCGCTGCTTTTTGGCTTCAGCATCTACGATATGCGCTACAAAAAGGCGATAAGGATAGAGCGTATCCGGATAGTTTACACCGTTGCCGAACTCCTAAGTCCCGCTCCGTCCGTAAAAAGAGTCGAACTCTACGGACTCGATATCTACCCGAAAATGTTTGAAAAAGAGAGTGAAGCAGGCCAAAAAGAGCAGAGTTTCATATTCGTTCCGGTAACCATCCGAAACGTCGAAGTAAGCGGAGGCCGCATAGATCTCGATCAGGATGTGACTTTCAAGGCCGATATAGAAGATATTGTCATATCAAAGGACGGAGTCGGCGTAAGGGTAGTTTCGACCGAAATAGAGTCGGTATACGGCCTGGCCCGGATAGAGGGCAGCCTGAAAGAGATGAGAGTGGAGGCGAAAGGAAGAGTCTTGCCAAAAAAAGAGTACTATGAAATCCTTGGCAGATATGTCGATAATGCACCGCACACCATACCTGTAAGACTCTCTCTCGACGAAAAGGCCCTGAAGCTGTCCACATCTGTCACAGATCCGCTCGGGCTTCACGACACAAACGCTTCGCTGTCGGATCTTTTTGTCAATGTCGAGTATCTTCTGAAAGAGAACTATCTGAAAGCTTCGGCCTCATACGACATAAAAACTCCGTTTGTGCGGACACACATAAAGCAGAGTGCACTCGTGACACTGTTTGGGGCTTATGCGACAAAGATCGAAGGCAAAATCTCCAACTCCGCACAAGATCTCCCTTTTGAAAAGTTCGATATCGACGCCGCCGGGGATTTGAATGTTTTCATGGCCGATATTTACGCAGGTCCGTTTCTATTCAGTCTATTCAGCGAAGATTATGACAACTTCGCTATCGAAGCTGTGGCCAGGCCGCACAGGATAGACTACATAAAACAACTGCCGCCGGTCGTTTCGAATCAGTACATAAGCATGGAGGCGAACGCAACGGCTCGTTTGAAACCCGATCTTCATATCAACGGTGTAGCCTCTTTTGACGGCAACTACTCCTATGCCAAAAGCTATCTCGAACTTTCAAAAGAGAGTCTGCTTCTGCGATCGAGCCTCACACCGAAAAAAAAGAGAGGAGGCATATGGGAAAACATACCCGAAAGACTCAGATCCAGGGTCGACATATTCGCATATCTCTCAAAAGAGAAGAAGATACTCAATATAATTGCCAAACAGGCCGGCATGACTCTGTTCGAGCGCAAAGGATCCATAAAAGGGTGGGCGAATATCGGATCCTTGACTCTCGATGCAGACGGCAGAATCCTGGACAACGGTTCGGTAAATCTCGCACTCGATGCCAGAATCGATTCTCTCTACGAGCTTCTGGATGATTTCAACGTTACGACCGAATCTGTAATAGATGCCCAGATAGAGAGCCGCTTTCTCCTGTCTGTCGGCGATACCATATCTCTTCGCTACCATGCAAAAATCCCGTGGTATCTGCTGGAGACAGACTCCAGACATATATACTACGGACTCGATTCGAAGCTGGAAGGGAGCCTCCGCGGCAACGAGATTACGATAGATAGCTACTCCGTAGCGTTCAAAAACCGAAGATTCGACCAAAACAGACGATCGGTCATAGCGCTTGACGGGAACTCTACCGTTAGGATAGAGAGGCTTTGTCTGCTCGATAGGCTCGATCTGAAAGGTAGTTTCGATTTCGCAAAAAAAGAGGGAGAGTTTCATCTGTTTGGCGATGATGCCCACTACAACGCTCCTGAAGGCGACTTCACGTTCGACGCGGACATCAAAGCCAACATATCCCCGGAAAAAATCTCCGCGGAAGGCGAGATAGAGGTAAAAGATGCACTCGTTACATACAGACCGCAAAAAGAGTACGTGGTAGAAGATGAGGATATAGTTATCATTCAGGATATAAAGGAGCCGAGCCGCACCAAAAGAGCTATAAATATCCATATCTACTCAAAGAGACCGCTAACATACAAGATCCCGGAGCTGTCGGCTAAATTTATACCGGATATCACTCTCTGGAAAGAGCCGGGCAAACCCTTTGGATTGCTCGGTGTCGTAAAAATCACGGAGGGCGAGATAGATGCGGCCGACAAACATTTCACTATCCGCCCGTCCGAGATATATTTCGGCGGAGAAAATCCCGTAAACCCTTATCTCGATCTTCATATCTCCTATGAACTCGACTTTTACAGGTTCAACATCTATATCAGCCATACGCTTGCGAAACCTCTTTTTCTATTCTCTTCCGAGCCGCCAATGAGCCAGAACGATATCATGAGCTATATACTTTTCGGTGCGCCGGCGGGCGAGGAGTTCGCCGCATCTGGCGAGCCAGGAGGATCCATAGCGACCTTGCTGCTTGGAGTTGGTCTGAAAAACGCGATAGGATCCGCAACGGGGATACGGTTCGATACTCTAAACATTCTCTCGAGTGAAAGCGGCGGTCTCGGTATAGAGGTAGGAAAAAGACTGGGCAAGCGTCTTAGAATAA
>JAMONQ010000171.1 GCA_027065635.1 Campylobacterales bacterium
AATCTGAAGGTGAAGATGAAGCTCAGCCCTATAAGGGATGTGATAGAGGGCAAGAGGCTTATCGTCATAGACGATTCGATAGTCCGCGGAACGACGAGCAGGCAGATAGTGTCGATGCTCAAGGAGGCCGGTGCGAAGGAGGTGCATATGCGTATTTCGTCGCCTCCGACTACAGATCCCTGTTACTACGGTGTGGATACTCCTGAAAAGCAGAATCTGATAAGCGCGAGGATGAGTACCGAAGAGCTGTGCAGTTATATAGGAGCCGACTCGCTTGCCTTTATCTCCATAGAGGGGCTTATCAGAAGCGTAGGGGATGATCAGAATTACTGTAAAGCCTGTTTCGACGGGAACTATATCGTTTGAGCAGTCGGGAGTGAGGAGCGCAGAAGGAGGAGCTCGCAGTAACTTCTCGCTTCCTGCTCCCTACTCTCCGCTACAAAAGGGGGAGCTTGAAAAAAGTCAATACAATAGGGCGCTACTTTCGTAGGAAGTTTGGCGAAGATGTATATAAAGTACCGCTCAGTATCCAGGGTTTTACATGCCCGAATATCGACGGAACCGTAGCGAAGGGCGGCTGTACTTTCTGTCTCAACGAATCATTCAGTCCCAATCTCGCCAAGCCTTCGAAGAAGTTCTATCTGAGTCCCGCAAGCGAGGCAAATCCGCTTCTTCAAAAGCAGATAGAGCAGGTAAAGATTCAGTATTCTGCTACATCGAAGAGACTGACGGCCAAATATGGGGCGAAAAAGTTCATTGCCTATTTTCAGTCCTTTACAAACACATATGCGCCGCTTGCGACTCTAAAGGCACTCTATGAAGAGGCGCTTCGCCAGCCCGGCTGTATAGGTCTCAGTATAGGTACCAGAAGCGACAGTGTCACCGACGAAATTCTCGAATATCTTCAGGAGCTTTCAAAAACCGGGGAGATATGGGTGGAGTACGGTATCCAGTCTGTATACGACAAGACACTCGAAGCGATCAACAGGGGGCATGACAGCGCCAATGTCAAGGAGTGGATCCAAAAAACGAAAGATCGCGGACTGAATGTCTGCGGTCATGTCATCTTCGGACTTCCCGACGAAACCGAGGATATGATGCTCGATACGGTAAAAGCTTCGATAGAGTGGGGTATAGACTCCATAAAGATACACCCTCTTTATGTAGTCAAAAATACCGCTCTTGCCGTCGACTATCTAAGAGGCAAATTCGTGCCTATCGACGAAGAGAGATATATCAGACTGCTTGTGGAGTCGATAAAGATGCTTCCGCCCTCCATCAGTGTCCAGCGTGTGACGGCAGGTATCGAAGATGATTCTCTGCTGGCGCCGATGTGGTGCAAGAACAAGCATGAACAGATGAGAAAGATAAGAGCCGCGCTAAAGGAAGAGGGATACATATATTAACGAATAAGCTCCGCTGCGCGAGCTTTTGCGCCCTTGGCCTATCTTTTAGTGACAGTACAGTTTGTAGATAAGGCGTGTCTTTTTGAAGTAGGGTGGATACTTCATGTGGATTGTGAAGGGAAGTATTTCGCCGGGCTCAATGTTTTTTACTACGACAAACTCTCTTTCTACCGTATTTGGCCTTTCATCCTTTTTCTCTTTCATCGAGAAGAAGTCACCCAGACCAGATGGTTTGAAGACGCTGCTTCCGCTAAGTTTCCCGGCTTCGAGCGGGTTGTTGATCATTTTTATGGATAGCTTGCACTGACCGATAGTGAATTTTCCCACATTTTGCACCTTCCCTTTAAATACGATCTCTTCGCTTCTAAGCAGCCTGTAGTTTTTAATCGATACGAGTTGGGCCTTTTTTGTATATTTGTCAAGAACGAACATGCTGAATACCGCAGCCGTAGAGGTGACGAGAAAAGATGCGAAAACCATCGACCAGAAGACGTTTGGGCGTGTCTCCTTTTTTGAAACTATGACCAATAGGGCGAAGAGTGCGATGAAAAAGGCGAGAACAAGCCAGTGAAGAATCGTCATATAGGTCATGGGTAACACCTCGGTTGCAGTGAAAGATTGAAATCGTGCGCATTGAAATGATCGACTATTATCCTAAAGGGTTTAGACTCGCCGCTTGGCAGCGGAAAATCCAAAGAGTCTATTTCGACCCTCATAGGCTTCAGTCTTGCCGCGACACTTTTTAGTATGTTGCTCTCCTGCTTGTAGATAATGAGCGCAAGATCACACCTTTTGAAGTCGATTCTTCCGCTATTTGTTATCGATCCTTCTATGAGGAGCGAGCGGCTGTATGTCAGGGGCTTTATTTTGGAAATATCCACTTTGGCGACTCTTAGATATCTGTCCATTATGCCTTTTACGACAACGGGACCTACAAAAAGCAGTGACACTGCCACAAAAAGGAGAAAATAAGATAGAGTACGTCTCTTTACGATAGCCGCGAGTATGAGAAGCAGAAGGGCCAGAAAGAGTATCCAGCCGATCGCCATATAGTCATATTTGGTAAGGGATTGAAATGTGTAGAATATGTAGCTGCGAAGATATTCAGCCATCGCTTCTGCTGTTTTTCTCTTCTATGCCGCTCATACCGAAGCGGCGGGCAAGCTCCTGGCGTATGCGGTCCGGAGATATCTCTTTGCTGCCGAGTGCTACGAGGGTATGGTAGACCAGATCCGCACACTCGTAGATTATCTCCTCTTCGTTGTCATCCTTTACCGCGAAGCAGAACTCTCCAGCCTCTTCGACGATCTTTTTGAGCATGCCGTTTTGGCTGCCCTGGAGCAGCTTGGCGGTATAGGAGCTTTTCGGATCCGCATTTTTTCTCTCCAGAATCGTGTGGTAGAGAGTGTCTATTGCACCGTAGACAGCCCCCGGATCGACCTTGGACTCTACTGTGGTTTCGCCGGTTTCGAGGTCGTTGAAGAAGCAGCTGGGCCTACCGGTGTGGCAGGCGACGCCTTTTTGGTGTACTTTCAACAGAAGCGTATCGCCGTCACAATCGAGGAGCATCTTTACGATCTTCTGTGTATGTCCGCTGCTTTCGCCCTTTTTCCAGAGACGCTGCCTGCTTCTGGAGAAGTAGTGGGCGTAGCCGCTTTCACGGCTACGCCTGAAGGCCTCCTCGTTCATGTATGCGAGCATCAGCACCTCTTTGGTCTCGGCATCCTGTACCACTACCGGAATGAGCGGATGCTTTTGCCAGTCTATTTCGATCAAGCCCCTACCTCTCTATGGAAGTCGATTTCTGCTTGTCTTTGCTGTCGATCCAGATATTCGGAACCGCACCGCCGGGTGTGAGGAATATCTTGGCATCCTTGTTGTCCTTGAGCGCCTCGTTGAACTTGCCCTGTACTTCGATCTGGCGCAGGTGAAGCAGTTCATTCGAAAGAGATTCGCTTATAAGTTTGTTGGCTTTCGCCTGCGCTTCGGCTTCTATACGGATCTTGTCCGCTTCACCCTGTGCCTGGATCTTCTTGGCTTCTGCTATACCTTTTGCTATGGCCGCTTTCTTTTCAGCCTCCTGTTGAGCTCTTAGAACTTCGTGCTTGACCCGTTCAGCCTCCTGCTTGGCTATCTGTACTCGTTCGATCTGATCTTTGATTTTGGGTGGCAATATGATCGATCGCAGCTGTACCGCTACCAGCTCTACAGGATTGTGCTCGAGCTTGTCTATCTCCTTGGCGATATCGTTTTGGATCTTTACGGCGATCTCGTTACGCTTTACCGGAAGATCTTCGGCTTTGTACTGCCCTATGACGTTTCTAACCACATCGCGCACTACCGGATTTATGATCTTCTCTTCCCAGTTGAGTCCCCACTCGGCGATAGTCTGCGGCGCACGCTCAGGGTTTAGCCTGTACTGTACTGTAAGCTCGATATTTACAGGCAATCCTCTCGCATCGAGTACTTCGATGGCAGGCTTGATCAAAACGCCGCCACGACGATCGAAATCACCCTCTCCGGCGGTCGTTTTGTAGTTGACGATACGCACCTTGGTATCGACCACTATCACATCCTGAATAGCGGGGATGAACAGGTGAAATCCTGGTGTAAGCGGCTGCGGATCGAACTTACCTGCCGTTTTCAAAATCCCGACTTCGCCCGAATTGATTACGACGAACGGTTTGAAGAAGACAAGCAGCGCCGCTACGATAACGACGACATAAAGAAGAGTCGCTTTCTTGCCGAAGTCCTGGATGAACTGCGGCGGTTTGGGAGGTCGGTTTTCACCGCCTCCGCCGTTTTTCTTGTTGAAGTAGTCATTCATGTCTGCCGGCATGAAAATCCTTTGTTTTTATTGTTTTTCCTGACTTCAGATATAGGTCAGGTAGTGTTCGAAATCTTTGTTGCGTCCGTAAACGACGTCGAAATACTCCCGCTGCAGATGCTCTGTAACGGGCCCTCTCTTGCCTTCGCCTATCACTCTGGCGTCGACCTCTCTCACCGGTGTGACCTCTGCGGCCGTACCGGTAAAGAAAGCCTCGTCGCAAATATATACTTCATCCCTTGTGATACGCCTGAATTCTACGGTGTAACCCAGTTTTTCAGCCAGCTCTATGACTGTGGCCTGGGTGATCGACTCGAGGCTGTTGTCGTGTGGGGGAGTTATGATCTTTCCGTCTCTTACGATAAAAAAGCACTCACCGCTTCCCTCGGCGATGAACCCCTCTTCGTCCAGAAGCAGAGCCTCTTCGTACCCGGCTTCTATCGCTTCGAATTTCGCCATCTGGGAATTTAGATAGTTGGCGACCGCCTTGGCCTTGCCCATCGTCGATTTTATCGAGTTTCTGGTGAAGGAGGATATCTTGACCCTGATTCCCTTTTCGAGCCCTTCGTCTCCGAGGTAGCTTCCCCACTCCCATGCCGCTATGGCCGTCTCAACCGGAGCTTTCACGTGGTAAAGACCCATGACTCCGTATCCGAGGTAGATGATGGGCCGGATATAGACGTTGCTTTTGAAGTCGTTGGCTCTGAGGAGTTCGATCTGAGCGGCTTCGAGCTCCTCGAGAGAATAGGTCGGCTTGATCATGGTGATCTTGGCCGAGTTCAGAAGCCTTTTGGTGTGGTCTCTCAGCCTGAAGATGGCGAGGCCTTCGTCGGTTTTGTAGGCGCGGGTCCCTTCGAAGACTCCGTTTCCGTAGTGGAGTGTATGGGTGAGAATATGCACATTCGCCTCATCCCACGGTACCAGCTTGCCGTTCATCCAAATCGTATCAGCTTTGTTCATTAATCGCTCCGAATATATCATTTCGTAGAAAAATTGGTTGATTTTATCTTATAATAGATTAAAAGCAGTTTGCAGCTTGAGAATAGGGGGTAATAAGAAATGATAGAAGCGAAACTTTTTATAGGCTCGAAAGAGATAGACAGAGAAAAAAGAGGTGAGCGCAGGTCTCCGTATGACGGTCGTATCGTCTCGACTCACCCGATCTGCGGCGTAGAAGATGCCGAGGAGGCTTTGAGCGTGGCAAAAAGAGCGTTCGAAGAGAGTAAAAGATCGCCGCTTTCGCAGAGGATAGCATGGCTTCAGGATGTTGCGCACAAGCTGAAAGAGCAAAAGGAGCTCTTTGCCAGGACAATCACCGACGAGGTAGGAAAGCCTCTCATGTTCAGTCGTATCGAGGTCGATAGATGTATCGAGACCGTAGAGCTTACCGCCCACGCTCTCACCCACCTGCGGGGCGAGACGATACCTACCGACGCTACCAAAAGCGGCAAACCGTCCACCGCCTTTTGGCGCAGGGTTCCAGCCGGTGTTGTAGTGGCGATTACACCGTTCAATTTTCCTTTGAATCTGACGGCGCACAAACTGGCTCCGGCCCTTGGGGCCGGCTGTAGTGTCGTATTGAAGCCGACACCGGAAGCTCCGGCGACCGCATATCTTTTTGCCAGGCTGTTTATCGAGAGCGAGTATGCGGTAGAGGACGCTTTGAGTGTCGTCTACGGAGATGCCGAGGTGGGCGGAGCGCTTGTCGGCAGTCCGATTCCAAGGGTCATCAGCTTCACAGGCAGCGTACCGGTGGGCAATATCATCACCAAAAGCGCCGGCATCAAGAAGGTGAGCCTGGAGCTGGGAGGCAACGCCGCCACCTTCGTCGAGAAGAGTGCCGACATCGCCCACGCCGCCGCCCGCTGCTCGTTTGGCGCCTTCGTCAACTCCGGCCAGGTCTGCATCTCTTTGCAGCGCATATACGTCGATAGC
>JAMONQ010000172.1 GCA_027065635.1 Campylobacterales bacterium
GTCTCTTAGCAGCTTGAGATAGTCGGCGAGCTTTTTGGGGTTGGGCTTGTAGACCTCAGGCGGCGCGTCCTTGGCCATGAAGGTGTAGACTATGAAGATGAAGGCCGAGAGGACCCCGCCGATCAGAAAGACCGCCTGCCATCCCCATATTTCGGCGATCTTGGGGGCGAAAAGGAAGTCGACGACGACGCCCACGTTCCCCGCTCCGGCAAGACCGAGCACCAGCCCCTGAAGCCTGGGCGGATACCACTGCCCCGCCTGCGGAAGCGCCACGGCGAACGACGCCCCGGCGAAACCGAGACCGAAGGCGACCAGCAGCAGCTCGTTATAGGTGATGCTTTCTCCTCTGAAGTAGCCGTAGAAGAGAGAGGCGATCACCACAGCCTGAGCCGTCAGTGCGGTACGCTTCGGCCCGAAGCGGTCGACTCCGAATCCCAGCACGATCCGCAAAATCGCTCCGGAGAGGATCGGGATCGCAAGCAGCGTCGCCTTCTGGTCGGGCGTGAGGGTGAAACCGCCGGCGGCCAGCGACTCGCTGATCTCTGTCGAGAGGGGTCCGAGCATCGTCCAGACCATGAAACTGAAATCGAAATATAGAAATGCGGCCAGCAGGGTCGGCCAGTGACCGGCCTTTTTCAACTCTCCAAACTTCATCGAGGCTCCTTGTTAAAAGTTTTGTCGCTGCAATTGTAACAGCATGAGTCCAATACCGCTGATTAAATTTTAATCATCAATAAAGCTATTATTGCCTGATTAAAAAACAGGCAACAAGCCAAAAAGAGATCTGATAGACTTTCGAAAACTTTAATCCATACCATAGGAGATGGCATGACACTCGCAGAGGTTACAGCCAGACATACCAAACGAAACAAGATAGAGAAGCTGAAAGAGAGCAGAAGCTACAAAGAGGCTTGGGAAGCGCTTCGGGAGTATGCCCGAAAAGGATACGACTCCATAATAAAAGAGGACCTCGACTACTTTTTGAAGTGTTTTGGTATCTTCGACAGACCGGCCACTCCGGGAAAATTCATGATGCGCATCCGAATACCGGGCGGCAGGCTGAATGTCGAGCAGGCACAGGTACTGGGACGTATGGCGAAAGAGTACGGCAGCGACTATATGGACCTTACGACCAGAATGCAGGTACAGCTTCGCTATCTAGGAATCGAAGATATTCCCTATATAATAGGAGAGCTCGAGAGTGTCGGTATAACGAGCTGGCAGACAGGTGCCGACAACTTCAGAAACATCGTCACGGACCCTCTTGACGGTCTCGCTTACGACTCCGTCATCGAGACCGCGCCTCTGATAGAGCGAATGCAGTCTCTCTGGCTCAAAAAGGAGGAGTGGGTAGCGACTCTTCCCAGAAAGTTCAACACCTCTATCGGCGGTACCATGACGAACCGCTGCAATCTATTCGCCCACGACTGCTGCTTCGCTCTCGCGCAGAAAGATGGAGAGTACGGCTTCAACGTCTACCTGGGAGGAAAAGTGGGAGCGATCGCGGAGTCGGCAGATATCTTTCTTTCGCCCAAAGAGGTATTGCCGTTTTACGAAGCGCTGATGAAGAGCTACCGCGAATTCGGCTTCAGAGACAGCAGAAACAAAAACCGTCTCCACTTTCTTGTCAAGGAGGCGGGAATGGAAGCGCTCAAAGAGGCGATCTTCGAAACGGCCGGCAGAGAGTTTTCAGACGGCGGTGAAACGATGGTCAAACAGCCCAGAACCGAGGAGAGAGACGGTCGCATAAGACTCAAAGACGGCACCTTCGCTCTCCATATGGTTGTGCCCTCCGGAATATTCAGCGGCAGTGCGATGATCGAAGCGTCTCATATAGCATCGGAGCTCGGCAACGGAGAGCTCAATATTTCTACGACACAGAACCTCTACATACTCGGCATACAAGAGAGCGACATCCCCAAAGCGATCTCGCAAAAGCCATACGACCGATACCATGCCGTAAGTACCCCATATTTCAATCAGATGGTAGCATGCGCCGGCATCGACCTGTGCCCTTTCGGTGTGATTCCGAACAAGTCCGACGCCATAGAGATGGCAGAGTATCTTGGCGAAAAAGTACCTCTTCCGGCAGATGCCTCCATACGTATGCACTGGTCGGCCTGCGTAAAGGGGTGCGGGGTGCATGAGCTGGGAGACATAGGATTTCTCGGATGCAAAGCCAAATATAACGGCGAGACTGTATATGGTGTACACATTCAGCTCGGAGGCAAATCGACAGCTTCGCAGGAGGAGGCATACACGATCCTCAAAAGTATCCCCCTGGTCAGAGCCAGGCACTATGTAGCCGAACTTGCAACGGCCTATGCAACCTTGCGCCGACCGAAAGAGAGTTTCGAACGATTCGAGAGTCGCGTACTCAAAAAATACTCCAAAGGGGCGATAGAGTTTATCTTGAGATGGAATGTACAGATCGCCGATCCCAACGGGTATGCCAAACTCTCGTTCAAGACCGACTGGAGCAGCGGGATAGAACAACATGAGATCTTCATGCTCGGACTCGATCTATACAAAAAGCTTACGGGTCAAAACGCCTACCAGGGCATCCACCTCTACGATCCGATCGAGACGACACCGGCGAAACCTGTCGAGAAGCTAAACCCGACAATTCCAAAAGAGATTTCGCAGATCGTCATGAAGATGATAGCGCCTTCGAAAAAGCGCTATGAAGTTTTCACCGAAATCACTGCCACACTCGGCTCTCTCGATTGAGATGGCGCGATCTGTGTCACTTTTTTGTCACGAAAGCGGCACGAGCCGCTCTCTTTTTGATTTAAATCAAACTAAAATAGAAAAAGTTGACATATAATCCCATTATACAAAATAACAAAACCGGAACTCCGGAAAAAGGGGAGATTATGGAACTTTTGCCACCAGATGCGGAAAAAATAGAGGTTCCCGGTGCGACCGTGGACTTTTACAGATATATAAAAGACGGTATCACATACTATCAGTTCGACACCTCCAGATGCGGTCCTCCGGAGCCTATGGTAAACGCGATGAGCGGCTTGAAACTGATCGACGGCCCGGATAAAAGACTCGTAATGATAAACCATAAAAAACCGATGGGGCTTCTCGACAAGATCGGAGAGAATTTCGATATCGAAGTTGAAAATCTCGATGACGGACGCGTCAAACTTACATTCGGCTACAAAGAGGGGGCAAGCGCATCGGCAAACCTCAACGATACAGCCTGCCACGGCTAAACCGAAAGAGGGGGAGCATACATTATGTTTCAGGTATCCAGGGAGTTTGCACCTCCCTTTTCACTGATCTCGCCATACTTTACGGCAGGCTCTATCTTCTATATGATCGCTATGCTTTTGCTTCCCATGCTCGGAGTCGACATGACGACTTACGATATCACGCTGGTAGCATGGGCGCACCTCTTTCTGCTCGGATTCGTAATGATGATAATATTCGGTGCGATGGCCCAGCTCGTACCTGTGGTGCTGGAAGTGGGTCACTTCAGTGTGGACTTCTACTATCTGATATGGCCACTGCTGGCAGTCGGTACCGTTTTGATGGGTGCAGGATTCGCCGTGTTCCCCTCCATTTTGCCATACGGCGGGATCATGGTGCTCGTATCGATGCTCATCTTCCTTGCGGATACCGCTCTTACGCTCCGCAAGGTCGAGAGGGTTTCGCTTACCGTAAAGACCGTTGCCGTCACCAACGCTTTTTTGCTTCTCGGTATCCTGGTAGGTTTCGCGATGGCCCTGACTATCGGCGCAGGAGCCGGAATAGATATACAAAAATGGCTGACGGCCCATATCGTTTTGGTTTTGGGCGGCTTTGTCACTCTGACCATAGTCGGTATGAGTATGGTACTTCTGCCGATGTTCGGACTTTCTCACGGATTTGACGAGACACCTGTAAAGCGGGCGTTTAAAATGATGAGTATCGGCGTGGCGGTATATTTTGTCGGCGCACTCTTCAACTCCGAATCGCTTCGCTTCCTTTCTCTGCTGGCCGTTTTTGCCGGAACGGCTCTTTATCTGTGGCAGATATGGCTCATCTACAGAACCAGAGCCCGCAAAGAAAGCGATATTTGGTTTCGCTCCATGGCGGTCGGCTACGCCTCCCTCGCATTTGCCCTGATCCTTGCGCCGATAGCGCTGATAGGCCATCTGGAAAGCCTGGCCATAGCTGCCGTATGGTTTCTGGTAATGGGCTTTTTCATCTTTTTGATAAACGGCCATCTTTTCAAAATAATTCCATTTCTCGTATGGTTTGAGCGATACAGTCCGCTTGTAGGAAAAGAGAAGGTACCGATGCTTGCCGATATGGTTCCCAAAAAGAGCGGCGAATTTCAGTTTTGGTTTACAGCCGTCGGAATGGCGGTCGGCGGTGCCGGACTCCTTTTCGGAAGCGACGAACTGTTCAAAGGCGGTGCCGCGTTTATGGCGGTCGGATCGATATATATGTTTATAAGCGTCAAATGGATGATGAATTTCGGAAAGAGTCAGATGCAGGAGAAAAAATGAGTGAAAAGATAACGAAAGAGCGGGTATTCGATGCGATAAGGAAAGTCATCGATCCCGAGGTCGGCTTCAATCTGGTAGAAATGGGCCTGATCTACGATGCTATAATAGATGACGACAACAATGTAAAAGTCGTAATGACACTATCGACAAGAGGATGTCCGCTTCACCAGCTTCTCATGCAGTGGGTAAAAGATGCCGTAAAAGAGATCCCGGGAGTCGGTGAAGTGGAAGTCGAGATAGTGTGGGAGCCCGAGTGGAATATCTCCATGGCGGAAGATCACGTAAAAAAAGCACTCGGCGGCGCTTGAGCGTGAACAAAGAGGAGTGGAAGCGGGAGCTGAAGCATATCTACGGGAGCGGCATACTCTTTTTCTATTATGCCAAGTGGCCTATACTCATAGGCCTTCCGGTGCTATACTACGGACTTGAATATCCGCACAATACTGTTTTGGATATTCTTTGGATCTGGTCTTTGGTTCTTGTATTCAAAGATCTTTATGTATGGTTTATACTCAAAAAGAGCTACTGCGAATCCGGTAGCTGTAAAACCGAAAGCGAGGGAGCGGGCGATGCAGATAACACCGAAAACAAAAGTTAGCGAACTTCTAAAGGAGTATCCGCAGCTCGAAGAGTTTCTCATAGCTCTGAATCCCAAATACAAGAAACTCAAAAACCCCGTTTTAAGACGCACCGTAGCGAAAATAGCCACACTTACACAGGTGGCGAAGATCGGAGGCTACGAAACGCTCGATCTTGTCAACAGACTCAGAAGAGAGGTCGGACAACCCCCCGTTGAAGATAGCGAAATAGAGGAGCAGAGCGTACAGGAGGATGCCCCTTTGTGGATCCGGCACGAACCGAAAATCGTAATCAACGCAAACAGGCTTCTCGAGGAAGAGAAAAATCCCCTTACACAAACAAGCAGAGCGCTAAAAGAGCTATCAAGCGGAGATATCCTGCTCATAGAGAGCGACTTTCTCCCCTCTCCGCTCATAGATACCTTCAAGGAGCAGGGCTTCGAAGTCTACTCCGCCGAGGCGGAGGATGGAGAGTATTTCACATATATCAGAAAACCTTGACCATCTTCTCCCACAACTCCTTTTGAAGAAGTATCTTTTTTACTCTCTCCTGCCAAAGCTCGCCGAACTCTCTCCTTTCATCCTGTGTGGCGCCTCCTTGCATGAGCTTTTGCATAAGCATCTGCATCTTTTGGCTGCCGGGGACGACTGAAGGATCGTATGCAAGCTCCACACTCTCACCGCTATCCATACGTGTAAGGCGTACATCGCCTTCGATATCGGCGCCGTAGTGAAGCCGGTCGTTTCTGGCGAACTTCCCGCCGAGTCCTTTGAAGCCTCCTTCGTTCGCCGCGCCGGTAACAAGACCAATACAGCTTCCTATAACACCCTCCACTCCCTCATCGAGAGCACCGCGCAACTCCACCTTGATATCGCCCCTTACCGGAAGCTCTTCCGCGTAGAGTTTTTGCAGACCTATTTTGCTAATCAGCCACGCTCCGGCTACCGTAGGACAGGAGTGGCCTGCCAGCTTGACCATATCCAGGTACTCATAGGTGATCCGCCCATCTTCGACAGCTCCGA
>JAMONQ010000173.1 GCA_027065635.1 Campylobacterales bacterium
CATCTTCAAGCAGTCGGTAGAGTCGAATCGTCTCACCCGAAGGCACGATAACAGTGCCCGCCAGATCCACAGATTCTATTTCGATATAGTCGGAAGCCACACCGACAACCCGGAAATAGTGCTCTTCGGTTTCGTCGATCACCTTGACCACGTTTCCAATCAGCTCAAGAGTCTGCGAACCTACTCCGTCTCCGCCTTCGATATCCCGCCAATCGAGCCGGCTCATCTGCGAGTCGAACCGATATTCTGTCAGTGTACGATACCCCTCCGGCTTGATTTCGACACCGTACCATACACTATCGGCCAGAAGGTTGCGTACATCATCGGAGGTGGAAGGGATATCCGCATCCGATACGACGACGGAACCTTTAAGAATATCGCTCTTGTTTTCAGCGGCATCTATCGCCTGAAGCTGCCAGACATAGAACCCGGCCTCGGCATAGCGGTGAGAGAGAGTCACCGTAACCGTGCCGGTGCTGCCGCCTATATCTACGGTACTGCTATTGCCGTCTCCCCAGAGTATGGCAATCCCCTGAGCATCCGCATTGGGATCGCTTATCTCGACAACGATCTGAACGTCACTCTCGTCGGTAGCGACTGCCGGGGCACTCTTGAGTATCACCACCGGTGCATCGGAAGAGGCTGCCGAGAGGAAGGTGTATGCCTGCTGCGCTCCCTGTACACATCCATAGGCGTTGCACGCTTTGAGCGTGTAGTAGTATGTAGTCCCGTCGGATAGATCATCGTCGATATAGGAAAGGTCGCTGCCGATAAAGATCTTTTCGCCGATCTCCCCGGCGCTGAAGGATCTATAGAGTTCATACCGGACTCCGCTTCCCGAAGCGGCACTCCAGGAGATCTTCAGTCCGTCTCCCTCCGGCTCCATTCTCAAGGTTCCATCCAGCCGGATCAGATCTTCTATTCGATCGACTATACCCACATAAAGATCGTCCTGACCGTAAACACCGTCGCCTCCGGAGCGTATCGCAACGTAGAACCGCTTCTGACCCGATGCTTTCGGGGTGCACTCGACAAAAGCCCGATCTTCCTCCACTACGGGCGTGCCGCACTCACCGTCCTGAAGAGAAAGTGCGAGGCTGGAGGGGAAGTCGCTGCCGGTTACTGTAAAGATCGTCGGCGTATCGATAAGCGCCATGGTTGGGGTCACTCCGGTAACGATAGGCGGAGTATAGTCCACAAGATATAGCTTTCCTTCGACCCTTTCTTGCATCTCTACGCCGTCGATGTTAGAGGCTTCAAGCCTCCAGTACAGCAGTTTGGTCGGCCAGGTATCGACAGGAACGGAAAAACTCTTGATACCTGTAGGCTGAATAGATTCATAATCACCGCCGATATCCGCGGCAATGGTCGATCCGTCGCCAAAGTCGCTTCTGCTCGAGAGGAGTATTCTCAAGTGCGTCACCTCCGAGGAGGGCTGAACGATTTCGAAAGAGCCCTCTATGTTTCCATCTTTTGTATAGGCAATAGAGAGGTTCTTGATTATCGGAGGATATGGATCGCTCTTTCGTTCCATTATGATCCGGTAGTTGACTCTTGCAGGCTGACGGCTTTTGCTCCAGATCAGCTGTCGCTCAACTCCATCGGCATCGGTATGAAAAATCTCCCACTGGCAGTAGTTGTCGCTTCCCTCGAAACTCTCTGCGGTAGAGATGGAGACGGATGGCTCCACATAATCTCCGGGGGCGAGGTCTCCCAGCACGATCGGATCTCTTGAGTGGCTCAACGTACTGCTGCATAGCACCGGATTTGGACGCATCACCACGTTGCGCAATGTAACCGACGAACTGTTTTGCAATCCCCACTTCTGGACAAAATCGCTTCCAAGCTCTATCCTCGCCGGCCTATCTATCGTGCTGTACGGAAGCTTGGCGCTACTATACCACGCCAGTGAAGGAACCTGCGTCGGCGTACCGGGCTGGCGTAGCTTTATTACGACTTCCGCTTTCTCGCCGTTCGCATCGGTAAGCGTGATCGTTACATCGTTTTCGACCGGATCATCAGAAGCCGCAGTACTCTCAAACCTGATTCTCGTCTCCGTTTCGACAGTGTAACGAAAAGGTGAGCCAACTCCGTCTACTGCAATATTGAAAGGCCCTGTCCCGCCCTTTACGACAAGCTCGACTCTACCAGTGGAACCGGGATCAAGAGACAAAATAGCCGGTTCTGCCGCAACCGCGAAAAGATCCTCGGCAGCCGATACCGGATCGAGCCTGCGCGTTTTCCTGGCTACAAAGCGTCCTTTGTCGGTATAGACACTCAAAGTCGCCTGCAATACTCCCTCTTTGCACTCATCGGGAAGAGAAAACTCCATTCCCGCTCCGCTGCCTTCCAGATCAATGTAACAGCTGCGATCGTTCTGTATCCTCCACAGATAGCTGTAGCGTTCACCATCCTCAAAGAGCGGATCGGTGACGGTGGCTCCGAAGCTATAGACCGATCTGTCCGGATCGTAGGATGCGGTAAAATCGACCGCCGGCTCACCGCGCTGCGGCTCCTGCTCTACCCGATACTCGTACAGCGCGCTACGGCTTACCTCGAAACTTTTTTCAAAAGAGGTGTTTCCGAAGCGAAACTCCAAAGAGGCCTCGATAACGAAAGGAGCGAACTCATCATCCCCTGCAACAGGAGAGTAGTTTTCAACGACTCCGCATATGGTCCCGGCGCCTTTTGAGCCCGAAGCGTAACTCTCCATCTGCATCGAGGTTTTGCCGTTTCGATCATCATATATGCTCAAGTCCGCCTCTATTCCCTCCAGAGCCCTCTTTGAATAGTAAGAGAAGCAGCTGCGGATATTTGCGGTGCCGTCCTCGTTGTAATCGGTACTGATTGTCGGTTCGGAAAGAACCACTTCGGTTTCGATCCTGTCCTGTACGGCATCGGTCCGGACCGTTCCGTCCAGATCGCAGTATCGATCTTCAAGCTTGTTGTTGAGCTTATTGCGCACTACGACAAAGCGCTCCACGAGTTCATCTATGCTTGTTTGCACCTGATCGACATCGTATTCGGTGGTCAGCCCCAACACTCCGCTGGTCAACTCCGCGACCTTGTTCGACTCTATCACCTTCTTGACAAGATAGTCGAGCTGCCGTCGGTAGGCGCTGCCGTCAAAAAAAGAGTCGTCAAGAGCTTTACACTCCGAGCGACTGCCGCCGTAATACTCGGCCAGTTCACAATAGCTGATTCTAAGAGACTTGACATCACGATACTTTCCGGCCAGGAATATCTCCAGTGCGATCGCCTTGGAGTTGGCGTACTCGACATTCTTTCCAAGTTTGTATATCTTGAGTGTCTCGCCGGTCAGCTTCAGTGACTGGCCGAGCAACGCATTGGTAGCATCCTTGATGCAATCAGGAGAGACGAGACTCTCTTTGCAGCTTAACGCAACTTTGCCAAGATCCGCCGCAAGAGCAGTCAGATCCTTCAGTGTTCCCGCCAGAATCGGACTGGAGTCGCCGATCGTTTCGACTATCGCCTCGCCTACACCGGCCTGCACAAGATCTATGGCGCAGCCTCCAAGCTCTTCCGGCTTGTCGAGATTTGGCGCGCAGCCGAACAAAACGGTACCGGAAAGTTTCGCCGTCGTCGAGAAGTCGTCCGGAATCGTAAATCCGGTCACCAGTCCGTAGGCATCGGCACTCTGGGATATCAGATACTCTTTCAGGCCGTCATCGGCCTTCAGGTATGTGTCTGTATTGAGCGCGGTATTGACCGCATATGTGACGCTCTGGGTGATCGCTTCTACCTCTTCATCGAGCGTCTGGGCATCCTCGATAACCTTGTCCGCCACCTCCTTCTGTGCCTGCACCATCTCCAGATACATCTGATGCACCGCCGCGAGGGTAAGCCTGTAATTGTACTTTTCACTCGACATTCGATCCTGCACTATCGGGTCGTTGGCGAACCGATCCACGGGAATCTTGTAGTCTCCGCCCATCGCCCTATAGATATACGACTCTGTCGGCTTTGTAACCGGAAGCTTCAACTGGGCGATTGCCTGTGCGGCGAAGGCTTCGCTTCCCGGCTGTATATAGAGCCCGTTTTGCTGCAAAAACTCCCGGTATTTCGGATCGTATGCCGACAGCTGCTCAATATCTACACTGTAGGAGACATCCCTGCGCTGCAGCATACCGGATAGTGTACGGCCCTCTACTGCGTCTACGACGATCCCGTTCGATAGATCCCCGTCGTTATCAAGAGCAGCCAGCACCTGTGAAACGAGCTCCGGTTTGGAGAAGGAAAAGAGCGAAACACTCTCTTTCGCCTCTATGCGTCCGAGTCTGGCACCGCCGGCATAGAAAGTAACCTCATCGCCATCCCTGTACGAGAAGCTGCCGTCAGCGCCTGTACGCCCCGCCAGACCGGAGGTGGTCTCGTAATCGACCCCCTCGACCGAGGTAAAGTAGCCGGTCAGAGTTATTTCGGCGCTTTCGACGGGTGAAGCGACCGGCTCGTCGGATACGCTATCACCTCCGCCTCCTCCGCCGCATCCGCCAAAAATCGCGATCAGCAATATGAAAAGAGATACGTAAATACTCTTTTTTTTCATAGCAAACCCCTTAAAAAGTGCCAAATTAGGCTGAATATAACTTTCAGACAATATTATCGGTCGAACATTACATTCAAAATAACGTTATGGAACCGTTCGGCTATCGAAAGAGAGGGCTCACTTTTCGATGCGATAGCCGAATCCCTTTACGAGCTTGAGAGGAAAATAGGGGACTTTCTGCTTGAAACGATAGATAAGCTGCCTGCGGGTATTTGAGTCGACCGGGGCCTCTCCCCATACGATCTGGTCGAGCTGCTCGTAAGAAAGAAGCCTCTCTCCCGCTTCGATCAGAGCCCTCAAAAAACGGTGCTCTTTCTCGGTAAGTTCGACCGGACGCCTCTCCTGAAAGAGTGTCGTACAGTCTATACAGTAGCTGTAAACACTATCGATATTCAAAAGGTTGTGGCGGCTCTCCTTTTGGGCACGCAAGGAGGCGATCTGAACGAGGGTTTCGAGTTCATCCTCCCTAAAAGGCTTCACCAGGAAACCGACGAAGTCTACGCCGGCTACCCTGTCGAGAGTTTTGACGTCGCGATAGGCGGTTATAAAGATTACCTGACAATTGCATCGATTCTGGACTGTCTGCGCTATTTCGATTCCATCTTTCTCTCCGGCAATTCTAATATCCGAAATAAGCAGATCGCACTGGCATCCTTTTGTAACGGAGAGTGCATCCTCTCCGTCTCCTGCGATCGCAACCACCTCGTGACCAAGACGCTGCACCACTTTGCTCACATGCATGGCAACGATCTTTTCATCCTCCAAAATCACCGTTTTCAGTTTTATAATCATAGTCATAATCATAACAGGCCATCGTTATATTTTCGTTATATCAACCGCTTTCACACTTTGGCGCGAGAAACAATGTATAATTTTCTCCATGCTTGCAAAATCTATCCGATTACTCGTTATCCTGCTGTTTCCATCTTTTCTTTCAGCTTCGCCTATCCCTCTGTCTGAACTAAACAGTACACCCCAACAGGCTCTATCGATGCTCGATCGAACGGAAATTGCGGTAGTAACTCCCTCTCTCGACGATAAAAACCGACAACTGCCTCCCCCTTCCCGACTTTTCAAGTCTGCCGAAGACTCCTTTATCCATCTTGGATACACACCCGATATACTCTGGATACGCTTCCGGCTCCACAACGATACACCCTCTTGCAAAAAAGCGATACTTCGCCTTTCAAACCAGATGCTCGAGCATGTCACTCTCTACAAAAAATCGTCCGGCGGGCTCTGGCAGACCGAAAAAAGCGGCATTATGGAAAAAAACAGCTTCGAAGACGGTTTTCTTCATCCGCACTTTACCGTCTCGATGGAGCCAAACAGTACAGAGCTTTTCTATCTGCGTATCGCCTCCGAGTCGTGCGCGCTCTATACCGATCTTTCCATTCTGGAGCCAAAATCGTTCGAGCGCACCGAAGTCTCATGGATGATGGTGATGAGTCTCTTTTTCGGCGCTATGGGAGCACTGATCCTCTACAACTTTTTCATCTTCCTTTTCACCCGTGACAGCGCCTA
>JAMONQ010000174.1 GCA_027065635.1 Campylobacterales bacterium
TTTGAAAGCCATCCCCTCTTTCACGAAGATCGTCCTCGTCCTGTCCGAGCAGTATCTTCGATACTTTATGCCGGCATCTACCAGCAGCAGATCCCCGCCCTTGAGAACCACATCGGTAGGCAGTGCATGCGGTTTCGCCGCATTGGCGCCTATCGCCACGATAGGATCGAAACTCAGGTCATACTCCCCGTAATCGCTCATAGCTCCCTTGGCCTCGAAATGGAGCCTCTTCTCACGCCTGTCGAGACCGGAGAGATTGAGGTACTCGGCAAACCTGTCAAACCCCTCTCTTCCCAACTCGGCGGCACGCTTTAGAAGCTCTATCTCCTCCGGGCTCTTTACAATCCGTTTCCTGTGGGAAAGATCCGCTTTCGGTTTGAAGCGTACCGACGGAAGCCTTGATCGCAGCCTGTTCAGTTCAAACTCGCTCCACTCTTTGGGATCGAAAAAGATCCTGGTTCCGCCGCCTTGCCTTATGAGCCTGCGCAAAGCGGCAGTAAGATCGGATGCCTCTACAACTTCAGCCCCCTTTACACTCTCCTTCGCCTCTATCGTGTAGCGGCTGTCGGTTATGAACCACTTTTCGCTCCCCAGAGAGAGAAAAACCGCATTGTCGCTGCTATATCCGCATTCATAATAGAGTGCATTTTCGTCCCGGAGAATGTAGTTCATGGATCATGCCTGCTGTTGCTGTTCCTGCTGCATCTGCTTCATAGCCTTGATCTCGTTGAGAATCTGAAGCATGGCAACCATCGCAAGATGGTAACTGAACGGACCGAAACCGGCTATCTGCCCCGCGCATACAGGAGCTATCAGACTCTTTTGCCGAAACTCTTCACGGGCATATACGTTGGTGATATGAACTTCGATCGTAGGCAGAGAAACGGCCGCTATCGCATCGCGAATCGCTATGGAGGTGTGTGTATAGGCTGCCGGATTTATTATGATGCCGTCCGCATCACCGAGACACTCCTGGATCTTGTCCACAAGCTCACCCTCGAGGTTGCTCTGGAAAAACTCGATCTCCACTCCGTTTTGTTCGGCAAATCCCCTCATCTGCTCATGGATCTGCTCCAGCTTCATGGGACCATAGATATTCTGCTCTCTCAGTCCCAGCATATTCAGGTTTGGTCCTTGAATCACCATAATCTTCATATATCATCCTTTTGACAATGTTTTAATGGTAGATTTTATCTACTTTTGCCATAATCCTAACTGACATTTCGCTCTATCTGCACCCTGAAGGGAGCAAACAGAATCGATCAAACCTCTTACGACAATGGAAAACCCGGTATGAAGATTATCACGGCAAAATGGATTTACGACGGCGAACACCTGCTTGCGGATCGTGCCGTCGCTTTTGAAAAGAGAATCGAAGCGGTCGGTCCGACAAAAGAGATCACAAGGCTCTTTCCCGAAGCGAACATCGTAGAGCTTCCGGAAAACGAAGTGCTTCTTCCGGGCCTCATCAATCCCCATCTGCATCTTGAATTCGGCGCCAATACAACCCATCTGCGATATGGCGACTTCATGGGCTGGCTAAACAGTGTAATTTCCAAAAGAGACGAGCTTATTGAGGCGTGCAAGGCGGGCTGTTTCAAACGCCAGATCGAGTTTATGCTCGAATCAGGAATCACATCCTTCGGAGCTGTCAGCAGTTACGGGCGCGATCTGAAGGCCTGTGCTGCCGCACCGCAGCGTGTAGTCTTTTTCAACGAAGCCATAGGTTCACAGCCGGCGGCCGTAGACGCTCTTTATGCAGACTTCATGCAGAGGCTTGAAGATAGCGAAAAGATGGCTTCCGAAACTTTCATACCGGCTATAGCGATACACTCACCCTACTCGGTACACCCGATACTGATCAAAAAAATATTGAGTCATGCAGACAAAAGAGCTCTTAGCGCCCACTTCATGGAGTCTCCTGCGGAGAGAGACTGGCTGACAAAAGGCGAAGGCGACTTCAGGCCCTTTTTCGAAAACTTTCTCAAACAGAGCTCCCCGCTCTCTTTTCCGGAGGAGTTTCTCCAGCTGCTTGACGGGAAAAAGTGTATGCTCACACACGCCGTGTGGGCTGATGAAAATCTTTTGGAAATGATCGCAAAATCGGGACACTCCATAACCCACTGCCCCCGCTCCAACAGGCTGCTTGGATGCGGACGGCTGAAAATCGAGAGGCTCGAAGAGTATGAAATAGCATGGACACTCGGTACCGACGGACTAAGCTCCAACAACTCCCTCTCTCTATGGGACGAGATGAGAGCCGCACTCATGATGCACTCCGCATACGAACCGAACACTCTTGCCGAAAATCTGCTCAAAGCATCTACATCAAGAGCGGCCGATGCCCTCTTTCTACCTGCAGGCCGTATCAAAAAGAGTAATTATGCCGATATGATAACAGTGCCTCTTGCGCACAAGATAGAGAGAGAGGAGGATTTTGCGCTCCAGCTCATCGTACACGCAAAAGAGGCCCGAAAGGTGATTATAGGAGGAGAGGAGATTAGAGGATAGGTACCGCGACACCGGGCGGCGTGAACTCTCCTCTTTTTTGATATAATCATCGAAAATATCACGGCGTATCGACTATCACGCAACGAAAGAGGAGAATATGTCAGACTTTTTCAAAAAGCTCTTTTGGCCCATCACGGCGACTCTCGACTTTATCCAAAAATATTTCAAATCGCTCATTTTCCTGCTTGTAGTCATACTGATTCTCGCGCCTGCCGGAAGCGAATCGGTAAAACCGCCGAACCTGGCCACCGTAGACTTGACGGGCCCTATAATGGACTCCACGAAAATAGTGAGAGAGATCGACAACCTGGCAAACGACAAGAGTATCAGGGGAGTCCTCTTCGTAGTAAACTCTCCAGGCGGTGCAGTCGCCCCTTCGGTGGAGATAGCCCTGGCTATCAAAAGACTTAAACAGAAAAAGCCTGTGGTGGCGTACGCCGCCGGAACCATGGCCAGCGGCAGCTACTACGCCTCCATATGGGCCGATAAAATCGTAGCAAACCCGGCGGCCACCATCGGCTCCATAGGTGTCATTATGGAGGGGATGAATATCAAAGGGCTCATAGACAAAATAGGAGTCGAGCCGCAGGTAGTCAAAGCTGGAAAATACAAAGAGGCCGGAACACCGTTTAGAAAATGGACTCCTCTCGAGCGCAAAGAGATACAGAGGCACGTTTTCGATATATACGAAATGTTCGTCAACGATGTCGCCAAAGCGCGCAATCTCGATCCGAAACGTCCCGAAAAGTTTGCCGATGCGCAAATATTCATAGCAAAAAGAGCAAAAGAGGTAGGTCTTATAGACGAGATAGGCTCTATCAGGGATGCGCAGAATCTGACCAAAACGATAAGCGGTGTAACCGAAGCTCGATGGAAAGAGAAGAGCAGGCTCGAGCAGTATATGGAGAGTCTGGCGGAACAGTCGGCCAAAGTCTTCGTTGAGCAGTTGAAAGGGTGGGTGATTCGTTAAAACGGAGACAGATCGGGAGAGGCAAAGCCTCTCCATATTTTAAAAGTTACGGTTGAAATCGCCTCTTGGGCGGCGAGGCTCCCTGGGACGTGCTTCGTTAACACGGATATTGCGTCCTTCGACCTCTTTTCCGTTCAACGCTTCGATCGCTTCGTTGGCGGCATTGTCATCAGGCATCTCGACAAAACCGAAACCCTTCGATCTGCCGGTTTCACGGTCGCTTATAATACGCGCGCTGCTCACTTCGCCATACGCTTCAAAAACTTCTCTCAGTTCACCATCACCCATTCTGTAAGACAGATTTCCAACGTAGATATTCATTCTACTTCTCCAAAAAAAACTCTTCCCTCTCTACATCAAGTATAACTTTTTGTAAAAAGGGTGAACTACTATACCATAAAAACGGTTACACTTCTGTATCCGGCAAATCGAGCTTTGCAAAAGAGCCAAAAAAGTGTAATGCGGCTACAGTGACAAAGGCTCAAAGATCTTTTTTTCAAAGAGTGTTCCCTAATACTCAACATTTGGATCAAATAGCCGATCTGATTGTGAATGAATCCGTAAAAAAGTCGAAGGAGTTCGGTTTTGCGAATAGACTCTTCAATATCTTCGGTACAGAGCGTTACATACCAAAAGAGGGCGGAGGGTGCCGAAAAGGGCCTTGAAAACGGGGCGATGAACAGAAGTGACGAGTCGGAGGGTGTCAAAGAGAAAAAAGAAGAGTCGAAAACGGATGACAAAAAGGCGGAGCAAACCGGAAGCGAAAAAGAGCTCATAGCCAAGCTTCAGGCAAGAGATATGGAAGTAAGAGCACACGAAGCGGCGCATCTCGCCGCCGCCGGCGGTATAGCTGCCGGAGGAGCCAGTTTCAGCTACCAAAGAGGTCCTGACGGCAAGATGTATGCGATCGGCGGAGAAGTTCCAATATCTACCAGCGGCGGCGGCTCCGCACAGGAGAAGGTCGAGTTGATGAGACAGGTAGCGGCGGCGGCTATGGCTCCTGCCGATCCGAGTCCGCAGGATTATGCCGTAGCGGCGAATGCAAGAAGCGAAGAGATGCGCGCACTACAGGAGCTCAGAAAGGAGCAGGAGCAAGCGAGAAAGGAGCAGGGTCTGACAAGTTACGAAAATGTTGCAAAGAGCGATGAAAAGAGTAGCGGCGAAGTTTCATAGCTCTACTTTTGAGCCTCTATCCTCTCTACAAGCGCCGTAGCTTCATAGAGACCGTCTTGTAGCGAAATCCGCTCTTGCGGCTTCAGTTTGTCGAGAGTGGTGACACTTCCATCCTTTACGAGCTGAACATATCCGGGTCTGAGTTTGTGGCGCGGGTCGAGAGCTTTCAGAGCCTTTTTCGTCGCCGAAAGTCCCTCGTTTTTGCTGGTTAAAAAACGCTTTATAGCTACACTCATTTGTGGATGGAGAGGCTCTGCAAGTTCTCTCTTTCGATCCAGAAGTCGGCGGATCTGCTCTGAAAGCTGCACTTTCAGCATCTCTACACTCTCAAGCTGCAAAGCGATTTTACGGCTGATTGCACTCTGCTCGAGCCGGCTTTGCAAAGATAGGAGAGTCTCCTCTTTCAGAGATATCAGCTGACGCTCTCTGGCCGAAAGCCTCTCCATCATCTCGTCGATTCCATAGAGCACCTCGATCCTGTCGGGTAATATCTGCTCCATGGCCGCACTCGGCGTAGGAGCACGCATATCGGCAACAAAATCGCTTATCAGTGTATCGACTTCATGTCCAACCGCAGAAACGACTGGAGTATTGCATGCCGCAATCGCTCTGGCCACCTCCTCCTCGTTGAAAGCCCAAAGATCCTCCAGGCTTCCGCCGCCGCGACCGACTATCAGAACATCGGCTCCGAGCCTGTCGGCATACGCGATATGCCGCGCGATCTCTCCGGCCGACTCCGCCCCCTGAACCAGAGTATCCACCAAGGTGATCTTAAGCAGCGGCCACCTCTTCCGGGCTACACGGATCATATCCTGAATAGCCGCACCGGTTTTCGAGGTAACTATCGCTACATGACGGATTCTCCTTGGGATCTGACGTTTTCGCTCCGCAGAAAAGAGCCCCTCGGCCTGCAGCCTCTTTTTGAGCTGTTCGAATGCGGCGGCCAGCGCACCGGCTCCGTACGGCTCCACACTCTGCACCATCATCTGGTAGTTCCCCCTCGGAACATAGACGGTAATTGCACCGGAGAGAACCACATGCTGCCCCTCTTCGAGCCTGAATTTCAATCTCGCCGCATTGGAGCGAAACATAACACAAGAGAGACTGCTCTTTTCGTCTTTGATCGTAAAATAGATATGGCCGCTGCTGTGATATGTAACTCTGGAGAGCTCGCCTTCGACTCTGATCTGAATAAAAGTGGACTCGAGCAGTGACTTTATCTGCTCGTTTACCTGGCTGACTCTAAGCGTCTGCATCACTTCTTCGCGATAAGAAGAGTGGATATACCCATGGAGAATGACTCCGTATACTCTACATTGAAACCAGCCTTTTTCAGCTCATCTTTTAACATATCCGTCGTCAAAAACCCCTCTATCGAGTCCGGTAGATAGCGGTAGGCGTCATAGTTTCTGCTCACCAGT
>JAMONQ010000175.1 GCA_027065635.1 Campylobacterales bacterium
ATATTATAGTTCAGTATTATAGCTCAAATAGTACTTAATGCTTTCTTTATATTGAGCGGATGATTATACTGTGGTGTATGGCGGTGTGTAGAATTTGGCTGGGAAATCGCGATTTCCAAGCCAAATTCCACTTATCAAAGCGGCATGTAGCCGCTTTGATGATTACTTGTCGTGGCAGGTCAGACAGACTTGGCTTCCCTTGTTGCTCGCTTCACCGACAGTAGCGGCGTTTCTTCTAAGGAATGTATCACTCTCTCCGAGGTGAGGATCGTGGCAGCTTCCGCACTCCACTTTTCCGTTTCTAAGAAGATCGGAGATGGTAGTGGCACCGCTCCATCCTGTAATTGCAGTAGAGACAGGCTTCAGGCTTGCGGCTCCTTCGACGTAAGTGATGGATACCGGGTGGTCGTTTGTAAGACCGATTCCTGAAGGATCGGCGTCACCGATCTGAGTTACACCGGCAGGCATTGTATACGCAGTACCGGCAGGAGTTGCGCCGAACGCTACATTCTGTCCGCCGGCTACGTATCCGCCGGATCCGGGAGCGTTTACGATAGAGTTGATCGCGCTTACACCGTCGTGGCAGCTAAGACATGCAAGAGAAGGTGCGCTCGGCTGGTCTGCTGTAGCAGTACCGGCGATAGTGGTTCCGGCTACACCGGCAGCAGTCGCTCCATACATTCTAAATGACTGTGTAGGAGTAGCTTTGTTCCAGAGAGGCGCGCCTGTAAAGTCAGTGTTGGCGGCGTGCGGAGTATGGCAGTATACACAGATTTCATCGTTGTTCTGACCTGCGTTGGCCTTGATGGTTCCGCCGCCGGTTGCTGAAAGGTCGTGTTTACTTCCGGTGATTTGAGCCATTGCAGCTGTCACCCCGAAAGTGAGCAGTGCAGCGGCTGCGACTTTCGCTATGTGATTCATTTTCATGAGATCCTCCTATAGTTATTTTGTATTCACACTTTCAATTGTAGCAAGTGTATGTAAAAATTATGTAAATTTAAGTAGCGATCTATATAAAAGCCTATTATCCGGTCAAACTATCCTGCCACTTCTATAATATATATGAAATCGCTTTTCTCGAGAAATTCCGAAAAGCTCGGGCTTTTGCTTTGCAGATAATCTTCGATGATTTTTTCGATAGTCTGCGGAATCTCTTCATGTGTCAGCAGGATACCGGTTCTTTTCGCGAATCTGCTTTTTTCTCCTTCCACCTTTCCGCCTACAAGCAGTTCGAAACCTCTTACGGTTTTGCCTTCTCTTTTGAGTGTCGCTCCGCTAAGCCCTATATCGGCTATACACGGATGTGCGCAGGAGTTCGGGCATCCGTTTACACTTATCGTTACAGGTTCGCCGAATGCGGGGAATCTGTTCTCGAGATATAGTGCGACTCTTTCGGCCACACTTTTCGTTTCGCTTATCGCGAATTTACAAAAGTCGAGTCCGGTACAGGCTGTCGTTCTGGTTCTGAAAGCCGAAGGATAAGGGTTTATCCTGATCTTTTCCAGTTCTTCGCACAGACCCTTTATGTGAGGTTTTGCAACATCGAGAATTATAAAGTTCTGTTTCGTCGTCGTCCTTATTTGTGAAATATCCAGTTTTACCATCAGATCGTGGAGCCCAAGAAGACGCTCTCCTCCGAAAGAGCCGCCAAAGAGTGCGCATCCGACATGATCCGTTTTTTCATCTTTGGAGGGTATTATCCCGCAGTGGTGTCTCTTTTTTGCGGAGGTAACATTTGGAGGGGGCGCTTCCGTGAACTTTATACCTGTGATCTCTTGCAATCTCTTTTTGAACTTTTCTTTTCCCCACGCCTCTATGAGATGTCCAAGTCTCGCTCTGTTTCTTTTGCTCCTGTTTCCAAAGTCTCTGAAAATCTCCACCGCGGCTTTGGAGAGAGATACAATATCCTTCTCTTCTACATAGCCGAAAAAATCGGCAAAACGCCGGTTGCTTGCGAGTCCGCCTCCCGCGAATGTCGCAAAAAGTACTCTGCCGTCGTCGAATCTTTCGGCTACAAAACTCAAATCCTGTATTTCGTGTGGCATGCAGTGTGATGCGCAGCCGCTTACGCCTATTTTAAACTTTCTCGGAAGATTGCTGAATCTCCTGTCCGATTCGAAAAGTCGGTTTATCTCTTCGACTATGGCGCTAACATCCGCTATCTCATCTTTCGCCTTCCCGTTTAGAGGACATGTGACCGTATTGCGGACGACATCTCCGGCTGCCATTTTTGTCGTGAGCCCAACTTTTTGAAGCAGATGAAAAATTGCCGGGATATCCCTGATCATAATCCAGTGAAACTGAATATCCTGTCTCGTCGTAAAATCGGCACTGCCTCTTGCGTACCGGATGGAAATTCTACCGAGAGTCTCTATCTGCTCCCTTCTCAAAACGGCGTTTTCAATCTTGACACGCAGCATGAAGTAGAGGTTTTTATCCTCTTCTGGCTGCAGGTTCGCGTTTTGCGTGTACAGGCCGTACCACTTGAACCTGTCGATATCTTCCGGATCGATTTCGCCGCCGTCTTCGGCGTAGCGGTAGATATCCGCCAGTACGTCGACTCCATCCTTTTGCCTCTTTATTCTCTCGATACGTTCCGATTTGCTCTCTTTCATAATCTTCTCTCCTTGATGCGGGACTATCTCCCTATCTTTGCACACCCCCACTCGGGGTAGTGTTTTCTTATATATTCGTTCAGCTCTATCTCCGCTTGCGTATAGACTCTTTTGGGGCTCTCTTCTTTGCGGGAGGAGTCTATTATCATTCCGGCCGCTACTGTATGGTTTTTCATCTTGTCTATGACTATGAAACTTCCCGTTCCTTTGATCCTGAAATAGGGATCGCACGCAATCTCTCTCGTAAGTGTCAGTCTACACTTGCCTATTTCGTTGAGTTGCAGCGTTTTGGCTTCCATCTCCTCCCAACTGTTTACATCCTTTTTGAAAAAAATGGAGTCGAAGATAGCGTCCAAAACGGTAGTCGACCTCTTGATCTCATACTCTTTGCCGAGCTGTAGCGCCGTTTCATCCATCCAGACCACCATCGCTTCGATCGTATCGGAGGTTTCGATGCGATCATTCGATTTTACGATCATATCTCCCCTGCTTATATCTATCTCCTCTTCGAGAGTCAGTGTTACGGCCATCGGCGCAAAGGCCTCTTCGGTATACGGACTCTTTTTTGCAGACCCGTCTGACGGTAAAACGATCCGCTTTATTCTGCTCTTTTTACCGGAAGGCAAGACGGTGATTTCGTCTCCTCTTTTTATCCTGCCGGAGGCTATCGTTCCGCAAAAGCCTCTGAAGTCGGGATTCGGTCTGTTGACATACTGCACCGGAAACCTGAAATCTGTAAGATTCGTATCGGCTGAAATCTCTACGGTATCGAGAAATTCCAACAGGGATTTACCCTTGTACCATTTCATCTTTTCGCTTTTTTGCACTACGTTATCGCCTCTTAGAGCGCAAAGCGGTATGAAATCGAGAGATACTTTTACGGATCGGTTTTTCTCTCCGATGATACCGGAGAGACTCTCATCGAGCTTTTCATACATTTTTATAAAATCGCTGACGATATTTTCGAACACCTCTTTCGAATATTCGACGATATCCATTTTATTGATCGCTACCACAATATGCTTTATACCAAGAAGCGATGCTATGTATGCGTGTCTTCTGGTTTGGGTAAGCACACCTTTTCGGGCGTCTATCAATATGACGGCGAGGTCGGCGGTACTTGCTCCCGTTGCCATATTGCGGGTATACTGCTCATGTCCGGGAGTGTCCGCGATGATATATTTTCTCCTCCCGGTAGCGAAAAAGCGGTAGGCTACATCGATGGTTATGCCTTGCTCCCGTTCGCTTTGCAGACCGTCGATGAGCAGTGCGAAATCTATCTCCTCTCCCGTAGTCCCGTACTTTCTGGTTTCGTTTCTGACAGCCGCGAGCTGATCTTCGAGTACGGTTTTGCTGTCATACAGGAGTCTTCCAATCAGCGTACTCTTTCCGTCGTCTACGCTGCCGCATGTTATGAATCTCAAAAGATCCTTCTTTTCGTGCTCTTCGAGATAGCGCTCTATATCCGAACCTATCTTCTCTCTCAAGCTCCCTTGCGGGTTGTTTCCGGTTTTTGAAAGTTCTAAAATCTCTTCACTCATCATACTCTCCTCTCTTTTTTCAATCAAAAGTAGCCCTCTATCTTCTTTCTCTCCATCGAGCCCTCCTGATCTTTGTCTATGAGTCTCCCCTCTCTTTCGCTGCTGCGGCTCAGGAGCATCTCCTTGATTATTTCGGGAAGTGTCGAGGCGTCGGAGTCGACGGCACCTGTTAGCGGGTAACATCCGAGCGTTCTGAAACGTACCCTTTGCATCGTCGCCTTCTGTCTGAGCTCTTTTGGCATTCTGTCGTCGTCGACCATGATCTTCGCCCCCTCAAACTCCACTACAGGCCGCTCTTTCGCAAAGTAGAGCGGTACGATAGGTATCTTTTCGAGGTAGATGTACTGCCAGATATCGAGCTCGGTCCAGTTGCTGAGCGGAAAGACCCGTACACTTTCACCTCTCTCTATCCTGGTGTTGAAAATATTCCAGAGCTCCGGTCGCTGGTTCTTTGGATCCCAGCGGTGGTGCTTGTCACGGAAGGAAAAGATCCGCTCCTTCGCTCGGCTCTTCTCTTCATCCCTTCTCGCGCCGCCGATGACCGCATCGTATCCGCCTTCGTTCAGTGCCTGTTTCAAAGCCTGCGTTTTCATGATATCGGTATGGATCTTGGAGCCGTGGATAAAAGGATTGATCCCCATTTCGATCCCTTCTGGATTTGTGTGGACTATCAGGTCGACACCGAGCTCCTTTACCCTCCTGTCGCGAAATTCGATCATCTCCCTGAATTTCCAGAGAGTATCGACATGAAGGAGCGGAAAAGGGGGCTTGGCCGGATAGAAGGCCTTTATGGCAAGATGGAGCATCACCGAACTGTCTTTGCCGATCGAGTACATCATTACCGGATTCGAAAAGCTCGCCGCCACCTCCCTCAGGATGTGGATACTCTCTGCTTCGAGCTGTTTCAGATGGGTTGGTTTTTTGGGGTCATGATTTTGTCGCATTACTATCCTCTCATATTTTTCTGTCGCTTTTTATATGTAGTCCGCACTCCTTGTGCTCCGGGCTCTCCCACCACCATCTTCCGCTTCTGATATCATCCTTGTCGCTTACGGCACGGGTACATGGAGCGCAGCCGATACTCGGATAGCCGCAATCGTGCAAAGAGTTGTAGGGAATATCGTTTTTTTCGATATATTCCCACACCTCCCCGGTACGCCACTCCAGAAGCGGATTCAGTTTTATCAGGTTGAAGTTTTCGTCATATTCGACTATTTGCAGACTCTCTCTGGTTATCGACTGCTCTCTTCTAAGGCCGGTAATCCATACATCCATATTTTCGAGCGCTCGTTTCAAAGGCTCTATCTTCCTGATCCGGCAACATCTTTTTCTATTCTCTATACTTTGGTAGAAACCGTTTATCCCCTGATCCCGTACCAACTGCTCCACCGCGCCGCTTTGCGGGAAATAGGGCTCGACGGTGATACCGTATCTCGCTTCGGTTCGCTCCCATACACGGTAGGTCTCTTCCGGCAGCCTGCCGGTATCGAGAGTAAAAATCCTGCATTTGGGATCTATCGAGAGGATTATGTGGGTAAGCACCTGATCCTCCGCTCCGAAACTGGTAGAGAAGGCTATCTTCCCCTCGAACTCTTTCAAAAAAATTTCGAGTATTTCAACCGGTTCGGCGGTGGCGGTGGAACTTTTGTACGTTTCGATACGTTCAAGCAAATCGATCATCTTTTCTCCTTATATATGGTATTCCGGCTCTTTTTCTACCCGGCCGAGGGGTATTTTGTTCCAGGCTCTTTCATGGAAATAGTAGAGCACCATCTTCGTAACCAGCTCGATACTTCCGATGGATGCGGCCATCCCGAGGCTGCCGGTGATGATATATGAGATGATTATGGTGTCGAGAGTTCCCAAAGCTCTCCACGAGATCGTTTTCACGACACTTCTATACGGCTTTTCATGCATA
>JAMONQ010000176.1 GCA_027065635.1 Campylobacterales bacterium
CTTTTTGAGTACATGTTCTCTTTACTGCAACGAAGAGGATTATCAGGAACTTCATCACCACAGTTTCACCATATGGAGCATCTCCCTTTTTGCAGCTCTGCTCAATTTTCTGCCGGCCATCAATATATTCGCGCCGTTTTTCGCACAGTTGATGCTCTTTCACTGGATCATGGAGCACAAGAGCAAAAGCTGAAGGGTCGCAATGCCCCCGTTTGGAGAGTTTCTCCCGCAAGAGCGGCCAAAGGCGATGTCACGCACGGTATATCTACACGCCTTTGGTCTTTTAAAGCCGTAACGAAAAAGGAAGACGATGGTAACTTACGACTTGAATCTTGGCTGGATCGCCGACGAAGAAGCCGGTGAATCTATGGCCAAAGCCTTCGACAATCTCGTATACGAGAGACAAAAGGGTGTAGCCGGATACTTCGATCTGCCGAAGAGTTCGAAAGCGATTGTCGCCGAAGTGAAAGAGTATGCCGCTTCGAATGAAGCTGTGAGAGACTGTGATAGTGTTGTCGTAATAGGCATAGGCGGTTCGTCTCTTGGGGCCAAAGCGGTCGACACCATGCTCAGACACAAATATCCCGACGCAAAAAGTCTGCTTTTTCTCGAAAATCCGGATCCGGTCGATCTTCAAACAAAACTCTCTTTGATCGATAAGCGCAAGAGTATATTTCTCGTAATATCCAAATCCGGCACTACAGTGGAGACGATGTCGATTTTCAAAGCGCTGATCGCATACCTTGGGATCGATCTCGAAGGGGAGGACAAAGAGAGGATCGTAGCGATTACCGATGAGGGGTCGGCTCTGTACCGTTTTGCGGATCACCACGGCATGAAAACGTACACAATAGCGCACAATGTCGGCGGACGCTTCTCTGTGCTTAGCAGTGTCGGTATCGTGCCTCTGACGATAGCGGGCTACGATACAGGCTCTTTGCTCTGTGGTGCGGCTGGAATGGTCGATAGATTTTTCGACGCAAAAGAGGATCACCTGCTCCTAAAGGCCGCTTTCATAGCCGCAAACTGGCATAGGTACCGCATGAACGTTCTGTTTGCCTACGGCGCCTTTCTCGAAGATTTCACGAAATGGTACGTTCAGCTTTGGGGTGAGTCGCTCGGCAAGATAGATCGCTGCGGCAACCGTGTCGGTCCGACCCCGCTGGGGCATATCGGTTCTGTAGATCAGCACTCCTTTTTGCAGCTTGTCGTACAGGGCCCTCGCGATAAAAGTGTCACGTTCGTGAAGGTCGAGGATTTCGAAAACAGCCTGAAAATACCCGATATAAGGCTCGAATATATCCAAAAGTGCGACTACGTAAACGGGCACACTTTCAACGAACTCATAAATGCGGAGTGTGACGCTACAAAAGAGAGTCTTCGTAACGAAGGCGTGCCTGTAGACAGTGTGATTCTCGACAGGATAGATGAGTCCAATATCGGGGAGCTGATACTCTATTACGAGCTTTTGACATCTCTTGTCGGCTCGATGCTGCATATAAACACCTACGACCAGCCCGGTGTGGAAAAGGGCAAGCGGATACTGGTGGAAAAATTCAAAAAGAGCCGCTGAAGATCGATCGTGTCTATCGATACGTACGACAGAAAGCTCAAGGAGACGACTATCACCTCTGTCGCTACCGCAAGATCATGGGGCAAGCCCATGATATCCAAATCAATACCTGTCCAGATCGCACCGGTTGATATAGCGCACACTTTTGCCCTGGAAAATCTTCTCTCCGAGGTATCCCGTCACAAGCAAGAAAGCCGACGGCTTAAGTCCGCTCTTTTCAAGAAACTTTCCGGTCAGCTCCTTTTCGCTTGAAAAATCTTCGATAGCGACACATGCGCTCACTCCCCAGATAATGGTCGTCTTTCTTACCAGTGACGGCTGTGTGGTTATGATATGAATCGGTTTTTGCGGTCTGAAGCGGCTCAAATGTCTGGCTGTGTAACCGGAATGTGTAAGCGCCGCAATGAAGTCGCACGTTACGAGCCTGGATATCTCTACTGCCGCACTTACAAAAGCCTCTCTCGAATCCGGCCCCGTGCTGCCGCTCGCCTTGCATAGATGCTGAGTCTGAAGAATCGTCTCCTTAAGCACCTTCACCGCATCTTTTGGGTGGCTTCCTACAGCCGTCTCGTCCGACAGCATTACCGCATCCGTACCGTCGAGTACCGCGTTGGCTATATCCGATACCTCCGCTCTTGTGGGGTAGGAGGAGTTGACCATGGATGTAAGCATCTGCGTAGCCGTGATGACAGGCTTGGCTTTGACGTTGCATTTTTCGATGATCTCCTTTTGCAGAACAGGCACCCTGAAAAGACCCGCTTCTGCTCCCAGGTCTCCTCTTGCTACCATGACTGCATCACTCGCGTCGATAATCTCGTCAAGTCTCTTTAGCGCACTCTTTCTCTCTATCTTCGCTACGATCCATGCATCTCCTCCGGCTTGACGGACAATCTTTCTCGCCTCTTTGACATCCTCTTCCGAACTAACGAAAGAGACGGCTACAAAATCTACACCGGCTTCGGCTCCAAAGACGAGATCCTCTCTATCCTTTTGTGTCAAAGCGCTCAAGGCAAGGTCGCTATCCGGGAAGTTCACACCCTTGCCTTCCGCCAGAGTACCGGATGTGAGTACCTCCAGAACCACGCTATCGGCACTCTTTTCGACTATTCTGGTATGGACTGTGCCGTCTGCGAAAAAGATATCTTCTCCCACATACATCGAGTCGATAAGCTCAGGATGGGTAATCGAAAAGCTCTCATCGGAAGGCTTTTTCGCCATGACGAGCCTCTCGCCCCTGCGGACTGTCATCCGTTTTCCCAGGCCCTTGATTCTTATTTTCGGCCCGCAAATATCCTGCAAAATAGCGACGTTTCGTCCTAAGCTATTTGCCGCCGATCTGATCTGTGTGATACTTTTTTCATGCTCTTCATGCGTACCGTAGGAGAAGTTCAACCGAAGGATATCGACACCTGCACTTATTAGACTCTCTATCGCTTCCGGGCTGCTTGTCGCCGGACCGAGCGTGGCTACTATTTTGACTTTGGGATACATGAAAACCCTTTCGTTTACTATTGTGTGTTAACATTATACTAATCTCTGATTACAGTGAAAGAAGGAGGGGCCATGCCACTGGCGATCATCTGCTCCGGGGGAGATGCGCCCGGGATGAATCCGGCGATCAAGAAATTCGTCGATTATGTCTACGAAAGGGGAGAGACTCCATACTTCATATATAACGGACTGGAGGGGATGATTGACGGGGAGATAGCCCTCGCGAAGCATAAGGATGTCGCCGGAATACTCCATAGGGGCGGCGCTCTCATCAGGTCATCCAGGTCCAGGCGCTTCTACGAGTACGAATACAGGAAAAAGGCGTATGAGAATCTTGGCAAACATGGTATCACCGGTCTTGTAGTGCTTGGTGGAGACGGCTCCTTCAGGGCTATGGAGAGGCTGAGCAAAGAGTTTCCGCTCAACTTCGTAGGAGTCCCGACTACAATAGACAACGATATCTACGGTACCGATACCTGTATAGGTGTCGATACAGCCTTGAACGCCATAAGAGATGCGCTTGACAGGATCAGGGATACGGCGTCGACTTTCAGTCGCGCTTTTGTAGTCGAAGTGATGGGCAGGGAGTGCGGATATCTGGCGGCTGTATCGGCGATTACGAGCGGGGCCGAGATCTGCTTGATTCCGGAGGCCGATTTCAACTGGAGTGTCGCCAAAGAGCATCTAAAACGAGAGATAAAAGATGGCAGAAGCTATATTCTCTCCATAGTTTCGGAAGGAACGAAGAAGACCGAAGAGCTTGCCCGCTGGCTCGAAAAAGAGATAGGCATGGAGACGAGGATTACGGTACTGGGGCATATACAAAGAGGCGGTACTCCTACAGTAAACGACAGGATGCTCGCTTTCGAGTTTACGGTGCGAGCCGTAGATCATCTGCTGCGATCGAGCGAATCAAACAGGGTAATGGTGGTAGAAAATGGCCGATACGGTATGAAGGAGATCGAAGAAGTGGTGCAAAACAGATACAGCATAGATCCGGATCTGCTCGGAATGCTAAACAGGCTCGATTGATCCGGCTTATTGCAATACCGCTCATCGATATACCGTTTCGCTCTCATGTCAAGCACTCCGCCGCTTCAAAAAACCGGGTGTGTAGCGCTTGAATAGTTGATATAGATAAATATCACCAGCATACTCCTCACATTTCAGCAAGAATTGCAAACAAAATTGTATGGATCTTCAGGTTGCAGACCTTTTTATATCATTTTCACACATGTGTGGCATCTATCGCTTCGGGTTAAAAATTACCGCTGTTTACTTTACAGGGTGTATAATTGTTTCAAACCCGCAAAAGGAGTCGCCATGGGACCGTATAAAGATAAACTCGAGGATATCAAGAAGCTGATAGGACGCCTTCAGAATGAGGCACCGCAGCAGATAACGGCGTTTCATGCCTTTATGGAGGCTGTGGAGAAGCCGGGAGCTATGGATAGAAGAGCCAAGGAGCTGGTAAATGTGGCTCTTGCCGTAGCGGCACAGTGTGAGTGGTGTATAGCGCTGCATGTCAAAGGGGCGCTCGATGCCGGGGCCGACCGAGCTGAAGTGATAGATGCGGCGATGCAGGCAGTATTGATGCACGGCGGGCCGGCACTGATGTACATGACGCCCGTAGAAGAGGCTCTTGACGAGTTTTCATCATGAACAAGCTGCTGGCTGAAGAGATCTACTACTATATGGTACTCGGCCGCAAGTTCGAGTATGCGGCTAAAGAGCACTATATGAGGGGTGATATTTCAGGCTTTTTACACCTGGATATCGGTCAGGAGGCTTTGAGTGTAGCTGCGATGAAGGCGTTTGAGAAAGGAGATGTTTTCAGTACCTACAGAGAGCATGTCATGGCTATCGCAAGAGGGATAGATCCAAAAGCGGTTATGGCGGAACTCTTTGGCAAAGAAACCGGTGTAAGCAAAGGAAGGGGCGGATCTATGCACCTTTTCGATCCTTCTTGTTTCTTTTTTGGCGGTGACGCGATCGTAGGAGGGCACCTGCCCAACGCCGTCGGGTGCGCTTACGCCAGAAAGTACCAGGGAAAAGAGGATGGTGTGATGGCGATTTTCGGCGACGGTGCTACCAACGGCGGCGCCTTTTTCGAATCGCTAAATATCGCATCCACACAGAGGCTGCCCATCCTTTTTCTTTGCGAAAACAACCGCTACGCCATAGGTACGGAGATAACGAGGGTCGCTCCCTTTTTGGAGCAATCGAAAAAGGCTAAACCCTACATGCCGACCCGCCAAGTGGACGGAATGGACGCACTGGCGGTTTATGAGGCGGTAGTAGAGGCTCAAAGCGAGATACAAGATGGGCACGGCCCGATATTTATAGAGGCCTTTACATGTCGATACGAGGGGCACTCAATGAGTGATGCAGGTACATATCGCAGCCCGCAGGAGATGCAGATCTGTAAAGCGCAAGATCCGATAGAACGACTAAAAAGAGCCCTTCTGGAGCGGTATGAATGCGATATGAAGATGGTTTCAACCATCGAAGAGCGGGCGAAAAAAGCGGTGGATGAGGCTGTGGAATTTGCTGCAAACAGCAAGGAGCCCGATCCGTCGAAACTATATGAGCATATATTTTGCAAAAGGTGTGCCAATGTTGTATCGTGAAGCGCTCAATCGCGCCATTGACGAGACGATGGCCAAGGATCCGAATATAGTGGTACTTGGTGAGGATGTAGGAAGGTACGGCGGCAGCTACCGCGTCACCGAGGGACTCTACGCCAAATATGGCGCAAAGAGGCTCATAGATACACCGATCGCCGAACTTTCGATCATCGGAAATGCCGTCGGAATGGCGATCGGCGGCCTAAGGCCCATAGCGGAGATCATGACGGCAAATTTTGCGCTTCTGGCTTTCGATCAGATCATAAACCACATGGCGAAACTAAGATATATGAGCGCCGGAAAGATTACGCTGCCGATGGTCGTTCGTTTTCCACAAGGAGTCAGCCGGCAGCTTGCGGCCCAGCATAGCG
>JAMONQ010000177.1 GCA_027065635.1 Campylobacterales bacterium
CCCTTTCCGTTATGCTCAAAAGGGTAGTGGGCAAACTCTATACTGCCGAGGACGGCAGTAAGGGAGTGGAGCTTTTCAGGGAGGTCGAACCGGATATAGTGGTTTCCGATATCAGAATGCCGGTGATGGACGGAATAGAAATGGTCAAGCGGATCAAGGATATAGATCCGAAGGTCCCTGTCATATTTACAACCGCTTTCGGGGATAGCGAGTATCTGAAAGAGGCTATAGATATGGGAGTGCAGGGATACTTGATAAAGCCGATCGAGAAGAGAAAGCTTATGGAGAAGCTGGAGTTCGTCGCAGATGCCATTGTCAACTCCAGAAGGAAGCTCTCCTATATGAAGCTGATTCATGCGCTTTTCGACTCCCAGAAGGATGCCGTTTTGGTCGTCGATGCCGACGGAAATATCCAGATGTCCAATCTCGCCTACAAAAATCTCTGCCTGAAGTTCGACTGTGAAACTACAGAGCATCTCTCCGGACTGCTCACTTCCGTTGAAAGCAGAGGCTCCAATCTTTCAGGAGGAAAAGAGGGCGAGTTTGATATCGGCTCTATCGTGAATATGCACGGAGAGGTTTTCGAAGTCGGCTCGAACGGCGAGAGTTGCTATTTCGAGGTCCATTCGAAGAGGATAGATGATCTATTCCTGATAGAGCTTCACGATGTGACCGCATTTATGCGGGAGGCAAAGCAGCTTGAAAGAGAGAACCTGATCGATCCGCTTACCGGAGCTTTCAACAGAAAGATATTCGACCAGGCGTGCAAAAGGGTTGTAGAAGCCGGGTCCGGCGTATGTGTCATACTGATCGATATAGATCACTTTAAAAGGGTCAACGACACATACGGGCACGGTGTCGGAGACGAAGTGCTGGTAGGCGTGGTCGACGAGATCCAAAAGAGCGTCAGATCCGATGACTACCTCATACGCTGGGGAGGAGAGGAGTTTTTGCTACTGGCTTCCGCACACAAACACGGAGCCTTCGCTCTTGCGCAAAAGATAAACAAAAGAATAGGGGAGAGGCGGTTCGATACGGTCGGGCACGTGACTGTAAGTTGCGGGGTTAGCTGCGGCAGCGGCGAAGGTGATTGCAACAGACTGGTTACGGAGGCCGATCAGGCGCTCTATCAGGCCAAAAGAGAGGGGAGAAACCGGGTCGTATATTTCGGCGATATGCCCTCTTAGACGCCAATGTCTCTTTTTGTCGGACGGTTATGTAGCATGATTATGCGAACTTTTATCAAAAACGGGTACAATCTCTTTTAAAACTGCCGGATAGCCGGGCTGAGAGGGAGAGAGATTGCAGGAGATTCTGGACAACCTTATCGCTTACGGATACATAATTCTGTTTTTCTACTCTCTTGGCGGCGGCTTTTTCGCGCTCGCCGCGGCTGGAGTGCTCTCTTCGATGGGGAAGATGGATATAGGTGTCAGTATGGCGGTAGCCTTCGCATCGAACTTCATAGGCGACATGGCGCTTCTTCTTTTTACCAGATTCAACAAGCATACGATGATGGAGTATCTTAAAAAACATAGACGCAAGCTCGCATATTCGCATCTGTTGATGAAAAAGTACGGGGCACTCGTGATCTTTTTGCAAAAATATATATATGGTGTAAAGACTCTCGTGCCTATCGCGATAGGGCTTACACGCTACGATACTCTGAAGTTCGGTGTCCTTAATCTTTTCGCTTCCGCTCTCTGGGCTCTGGTGGTAGGCGGTGCGAGCTATCTTGGAGGCAAGACGGTTTTGTCGCTTCTGGAGAGTGCGCAACAAAATCCGTGGATCATGCCTCTCATAGGTATTTTGATAATATCGGCGCTCGCCTTTGTCATTTCCCGCGCGGTTCGAAAGTGAGGCATACCGAGTTTATGCAGTAGCGAAGACCGGTAGGGGGCGGTCCGTCTTCGAAAACGTGACCGAGATGGGCGTCACAGGCGGCACAGACCACTTCGGTTCTGACCATGGCATAGCTTCTGTCTTCATGTTCGATCAGGGCATTCTGCGATATCGGGCGGTTGAAACTGGGCCAGCCGGTGCCGGAGTCATATTTGTCTTTGCTGTCGAACAGCGGCGCACCGCAGCAGACACACCGGTATATACCGTCGCCCTTGAAGTCGTAATACTCCCCGGTAAACGCACGCTCCGTACCTTTTTTGCGGCACACTTCAAACTGCAGAGGGGTGAGCTTTTTTCTCCACTCCTCTTCGCTCTTTTCGATCTTTTTCATAATGGATCTCCTCGATTGAAATTCAGCTATTTTTTCATAAAAATCCCAAAAAGAGAAATTTTTTTTGTAATACTCTCGTAATTTTTGTTTCGTCAAAGATTAGAAGAGTAAAATTACACTATTGAAAGTTAGATTCAAACATGGGAAAAGGTACAATGACACCTAAGGGACTCGACCGACTTGGACTTGAGAATGTAGGTAAGGTTTACTATAACCTCGATTATGATGAAGTCATACGCCATACGCTCGAACGCAAAGAGGCGAAACTGACAAAAAGCGGGGCGACGACCGTCGATACGGGAATCTTTACCGGTCGAAGCCCGAAAGACAAATATTTCGTCAAGCAGTCGCCCAGTGAAGAGTATATAGCCTGGGGCGATATAAACCAGCCGGTCTCCAAAGAGATTTACGAAGAGCTTTTGGGGATCGTAAAAGAGGAGCTTTCCGGAAAAGATCTCTATATAACGGATGTCTTCGTAGGCGCCAGCCACTCCAGCCGCCGCTCCATTCGCTTCGTCAGCGAAATAGCGTGGCAGGCTCACTTCGTAAAAAACATGTTCATAAGACCGACCGAAGAGGAGCTCGAGAACTTCACTCCGGACTTCACCCTCTACAACGCCTGTCAGGTTACTAACAAAAAGTGGAAAGAGCATGGGCTCAATTCAGAAATATTCGTAGTTTTCAATATCGAGGAGAATACCGCGATAATAGGCGGTACCTGGTACGGCGGCGAAATGAAAAAGGGTATCTTTACCATGATGAACTACTGGCTTCCTCTGGAAGGGAAGCTGCCGATGCACTGCTCCGCAAACATAGGTGACGATGATGACGTTGCTCTCTTTTTCGGGCTTAGCGGCACGGGAAAGACGACACTCTCCACAGATCCCAAAAGACGGCTTATAGGTGACGATGAGCACGGATGGGACGAAAACGGTGTCTTCAATTTCGAAGGAGGATGCTACGCAAAGGTGATAAACCTCGATCCTTCCAGTGAGCCGGAGATCTACCGGGCTATAAAAAGGGGTGCGCTCCTTGAAAACGTTGTCGTCGATGAAGATGGAAACGTAGACTACAGTGACGGAAGCAAAACGGAGAATACGCGCGTAAGCTACCCGATAGAGCATATAGAGAACTTCGAGTGCACACTCATGGGCGGCCACCCCAAAAACATAATATTCCTCTCGGCAGACGCGTTCGGTGTTCTTCCTCCTGTGAGCAAGCTGACAAAAGAGCAGGCGATGTACTACTTCCTGAGCGGATACACAGCCAAAGTAGCCGGTACCGAAAGAGGTATCACCGAACCTGTTGCGACATTCAGCGCATGCTTCGGAGAAGCCTTTTTGCCTCTTCATCCGACGGTATACGCCAAGCTTCTCGGCGAGAAGATCGACGAGCACGGCGTCAACGTCTATCTCGTCAATACCGGATGGACAGGCGGTCCGTACGGTGTGGGACATCGTATGAGTATAAAAGATACCCGCGGATGTATCAACGCGATCCTCAGCGGCGCCATCAACAAAAGCGAGTTCGATACCCTTCCGATATTCAATCTTCAGATACCAAAAACCCTCGAAGGGGTGAATACGGAAGTTCTAAATCCCATGAATACATGGAGTGACAAGGAAGCGTATATGCAGAGTCTAAGGAAGCTTGGCTCCATGTTCCGTGAAAATTTCCACCGCTACGATGACGCCAGTGACCAGTTCGACTTCTCCGCTGCCGGGCCGCAGCTCTGATTTTATTCCCGCACCCCCCTCTTCGGGGGTGAAATGCCTATGAATCGATCGAAATCCGTTCTTGTAACCGGTGCTTCGAGCGGTATAGGCTACCACTCTTTGTATGCGCTCAAAAACGAGGGCTTTCACGTTATCGCTTCAGCCAGAAAACCGGAAGATATTAAAAGGCTTGAAAAAGAGGGGTTTGATACCGTATCGATAGATCTCGAAGATTCGGGCTCTATATCCCGTGCGGTCGAGGATGTAAAAGAGCTCACCTCCGGAAGACTCTATGCGCTCTTCAACAACGCCGCCTACGGGCAGCCCGGTGCGGTCGAGGATCTAAGCCGCGAAGTGTTGCGAAGGGAGTTCGAGACAAACCTCTTCGGTACGCATGAGCTGACTGTAAAAGTACTTCCAATGATGATAGAAGCCAAAGAGGGGCGTATCGTTCAGAACAGCTCCGTTTTGGGATTTGTGGCGCTGCGCTACAGAGGTGCCTACAATGCCAGCAAGTTCGCGCTCGAGGGGCTTAGTGATACATTGCGGATGGAGCTCGAAGGGACCGGTGTATATGTCAGCATCATAGAGCCGGGTCCGATACGAAGCCGTTTCAGGCAGAACGCACTGAAAATGTTTCTCGAAAATATCGACAGAAACGGAAGCCGGCTGGCCGGAGAGTACGAAAAGAAGCTCGAGCAGTTAAAAAGCGACAAGGATGCGCCGTTTACCCTCGGACCGGAGGCGGTTTCCGAAGCATTGATCGATGCGCTCAAAAGTCCGAAGCCGAAGATAAGATACCGCGTCACTACGGCTACACATCTTCTGTACTGGTTAAAGAAGATTCTGCCCGATTCACTTATGGACGGAGTGCTAAAAAGAGTGGAGTAGGCTACTCCACACTATCCCAGAGTCCGAGGTACTGCATGACGGCTTTTATATCGAAGTTGAAAAATAGCATCTTGTCGTTATGCTCTTCGTAGAGAAGTACGTAAATTTTGCCTGAAGTGTCGTTGTAGTACGGATCGCTTAGGAAGAAACGGTCTCTTTTGGTTCTTATGTAGCGCAAAAAGGCTCGGCGGTTCATCCCCTGCTTGGCACTGTTTATATGGTCTTTGTATATGTTGGGCGACTCCTGGATGCAGTCGTCGTTGACTATATACGCTACCATCAAATGCGGTGTCTTTTTTACGATCCCTTTAAGCCCCTCTATCGAGAAGTCGCTTGTCTCGTGTTCGTTTAGCAGGCCGATCAGGTACGATCTGATTCTATCTCTGTTGAGGCAGTAAATCTCTTCTATCTTTTCCAGCTCTTGAGTCACTGAATATCCTTTTTCATCGAGTCGATCTTTCATATATTATACCACTTGCTTCATATGTTTACAGCCTTTTGGAGTATATCCTTTCGAAAAAGAGTAGCGGAAAGCGAAAAGTAGGGTAAAATTATGTTTATGGAACAGATGAGCAAGAAAGAGAGAAAGAGAGTCGAGATAATGCTGACTGCACTCGAACTCTTTTCGAAAAACGGATTTTATACGACTACGATTCCCGACATCGCTCAAAAGTTGCAAATGAGTGTCGGAAATCTCTACAACTACTTCTCTTCGAAAGAGGAGCTCGCACAGGAGATTATACGATTTGTATCGCGACTGATCGGAGAGAGGATCCACGAGATCAACAACTCCGATATATCTACGAAAGAGAAGATCCATGCCATTGTAAAGATATACTTCAATCTCTGTGTGGATCAGCCGCAGATGATCGAGTATTTTCTTCGCGTCTATCTGGCAAACCGTGAAGTCTTCACCGACGGTTGCGAGGGAATGGTGTGTGTTGCACCTTTCGTTACGGAGATCATGATCTTCTTCGAAGAGGGTGTGCGCAGCGGAGATCTTCGCAACCAGGACTTTTTCAGTGCGTTCGGTCTTTTCATGGGATACCTCGGCGGCATGGCCTTTATAAACGGTGAAAAGATGCTGACAAGAGATCTTGAGAGTTATGTAGACGAGATTGCGGAAAATATCTACCGCGCATTGAAAAGCGATGACGCCAAAGCCTAAGGTACT
>JAMONQ010000178.1 GCA_027065635.1 Campylobacterales bacterium
AACCGTCCAGATCGCCTCTTTCATATGTACGAAGGCTCCGGAGCGAGTCCCCTCGGCACCTATCGCCAACCCCATCACGAGCCCGGTAAGCAGCAGCAATACAATAAAAGGGAGCACCAGCCGAAACAGATTTCCCACAATCTCCAGCGTCCTCGCCAGACGCGCTCTCGCATCTTCTATATGCTGTAGACCCGGATGTACAGCGATTCGCATTCCGATCATTCCGCCTACCCATACGATAGCGCCCAACACATGCAAAAAGAGGATAACGAAAGCGTAGTTTGCAAATATCTCGGCTGCGATCTCTCTCATTTTCTCACCCCAGGATCTCTTTTAGATACTCCAGTGCCTTCTCTTTCGCTTCAGCTATCTTTCCAGGCTCTTTTCCACCCGCCTGGGCGAAGTCGTCACGACCTCCTCCGCCGCCGCCCAAAACCGGCGCTATCTGCTTGACCCACATCCCGGCCTTGATGGGGGTGTTTTTCTGTCCTGCGGCGATAAGTACCTTTTCACCCTTTTTCTGAAAGAGCATGACTGCCACTTTTTCATGGGCGTTTTTCAAATCGTCTATAAGCGACTTGATATCGCCCCCTTCCACCTCTTCAATCACAACCGTTGCATCGCCTACCTGCAAAGTCTTGATTTCGCTTTTTTTACTCTTTTGCGCCTGGGCGAGTTCTCGTTTCAACTCTTTTACCTGCGACTTCAGTTTTTCGACACCCTGCAGCGGATCTTTCGCTTTCAGCGTCTGCGTCACTTCTGCCAGCGTCTTGCGCATCTGCTTGACACTCTCGTATGCCGCATGACCGCAGATCGCTTCTATACGCCTTACCCCGGCACTCACTCCGCTCTCCTTTGTAATCAGGAAGATCCCTATTTCGGCCGTATTGCGCACATGCGTTCCGCCGCAAAGCTCGATACTCTTCTCACCGAAACTGACAACCCGAACCCTTTCGCCGTACTTTTCGCCAAAAAGAGCCACCGCTCCCTTGGCCTTGGCCGAATCGATATCCATCTCCTCCGTCTCGCCCTCTATCGCGCGCTCGATCTTCTCGTTGACCCACTCCTCTATCGAGGCGATCTCTTCGGCGGTAAGCGCCTTCGGATGGCTGAAATCGAATCGCAGCCTATCGGCCTCCACAAGCGATCCGGCCTGGGCGACATGCGATCCAAGCACCTCTTTTAGTGCACTGTGAAGCAGATGTGTAGCGCTATGGTGTTTTGCAATCTCGTGGCGCATCAGGTCGACTCTCGCATCGACTGCATCGTTTTCACAGAGCTTGCTTACAGCTTCGACTTCGGAAAGATTCAGATCGAAAAACTTTTTCGTACCGAGCACTCTGGCCGCTACCTCATCACCGTCCGGCAGGAGAAGCTCGCCCTCATCTCCTATCTGCCCGCCGCTCTCCGCATAAAAAGGGGTCACATCGAGCATGACCCAGCCGCGCTGACCAGGCTCAAGACACTTGACGCGAGCGAAGTTCTCGTTCAGAAGCGCCGCTATAGCGCTTTTGGTCTCGAGAGAGTCATATCCCGCAAACGTATTCTTGCCGAACTCCTCCAGAAGAGCTTTGAAGTCACCCGCAACGGCTGCGTCTCCACTCCCTTTCCATGCCGCCTTGGCACGGGCTCTTTGTTCACCCATCAGTCGCTCGAACTCCGCGATATCCACCTCGATGCCCCGCTCTTTGAGCATATCCTGCGTCAGATCGAGAGGAAAGCCGTATGTGTCGTACAGTTTGAAGGCTACAGCTCCGCTGAAGAGATCCTTCGTCTTTTGCAGCTCCTTTTCGAAAAGCTCTATCCCGGCCGCGATCGTCGCGAAGAAACGCTCCTCCTCCAGTTGCATCGTTTGTGCCACACTCTCTTTTTTCTCTTGAAGATAGGTATAGTGGCTTCCCATAATCTTTACCAGCACGTCGACCAGCCTGTACATAAAGGGCTCTCTAAGCCCCAGCATATAGCCGTGCCGTACGGCACGTCGAAGAATGCGGCGCAATACGTAGCCTCTACCCTCGTTGGAGAAGTTGACACCCTGCGCAAGCAAAAATGTGACCGAACGCAGGTGATCGGCTATTACACGAAAACTCGCGCCGCTTTCGTATTCGTACTCTCTTTGCGTCAGCCTCTCTACCTCGCGTATTATCGGCATGAAAAGTTCCGTATCGTAGTTGCTCGGCTTTCCCTCCTTGACCGCTACGACGCGCTCGAGCCCCATGCCGGTATCGATGGAGGGCTTCGGAAGCGGGATCAACTCTCCCGACTCGTTACGTTCATACTGCATAAAGACCAGATTCCATATCTCCAAAAATCTGTCGCCGTCGCCGCCAAGGTAGTCTTCCGGACCGTTGAAGCGCTCCTCGCCCTGATCGTAGAAGATTTCGCTGCAAGGACCGCACGGACCGGTGTCGCCCATCTGCCAGAAGTTGTCTTTGTCACCCATACGCAAGATACGTTCACGCGCGATATGTTTCGCCCAGATCCGCTCCGCTTCGTCGTCGCTTTCGTGAACCGTAACCCAGAGTCTATCTTTCGGCAGTTCCAGAATCTCCGTCACGAACTCCCATGCGTAGGCGATCGCATCCTCTTTGAAATAGTCGCCGAAACTGAAGTTGCCCAGCATCTCGAAAAAGGTGTGATGACGGGCGGTATGTCCTACGTTTTCAAGATCGTTGTGCTTGCCGCCCGCACGTATACAGGTCTGGCAGCTTGCCGCCCGCGGCGGATTTGGAGCGGGAACCTCTCCCGTAAATATGTTTTTGAACGGAACCATCCCCGCATTTGTAAACAGAAGCGTAGGATCGTCCGGTACCAGCGGGGCACTCTCGTAGATCTTGTGCCCTTTGGAGGCGAAGTAGTCCAAAAAAGCCTGTCTGATATCCATTGTCGTTGAAACCTTGTAGTAAAATTGGTCTGATTTTATCCAAATTCTTTTAAAAAAGGGGTAACTCTTCCTGTTTAGAGCCTTTCATATTGAATCGGAGGGATTAGAAACCGTAATTAAAAATAAAATCCGCTTTTTTTCTCTATAATCACAAATTAAATTACCGATATACTTTTCTACGGAAAACGAGGAGAACATTATGCAGCAGATAGATATCGATTCACCGGAGTTTCAGGCAGAGCTCGAAAAGACATGGAAATTTGTCGAGAAGGTGAACGAACAGTTTGGATTCGTCCAGAATCCTGATACCGAAGTGAATGAAGGGGTCGCCATGGGACTGGCCAGAAACAGGCTTATCTACGGCAAACGCTACTGCCCCTGCTTTATGGTCATAGGCGAAACTCCCGAAGAGCGCAAAGCGGCCGACAACCGCATCTGCCCATGTAAACCGGCACTGGAGAAGGAGATACCGGAGCAGGGGCACTGCCACTGCGGCATCTTCTGCACACCCGAATATGCCAAAGCCCACGCCATGGAAGAGAAGCTCGAAGAGGCGGTACATCTGCACTCCAGAGGTCTTACGCAGGAGGAGGCCGAACTTCTCGTCGGCAAAGAGCAGCTCGACGGAGAGGAGCTGGAGGCGCTTTTGGAAGCGCGCGAACTCGGCATGGTAGATTTCAGACTCATCGATGTTCGCGAACCGATGGAATACAGGATGGGACATATCAAGGGAGCGGATGAACTCTGGCCAACTTCACAATTTTACGACTGGTTTGAAAGAATACAGGATAAAAAAGATGAAAGGCTCATCCTATACTGCCATACAGGAAGCCGCAGCTACCAGATACAGCACGTGATGAAGGCGCAAGGCTTCAGGCATGTCGGCAACCTGATGCGCGGGATTGTCTCCTACGGCGGCGAAATCGTACGATAAAACGGTGAAGCAGGATAACGGGACTTTTGCTTGAGCTTAGATAGCCCGTCAAAAAAAGAGGCTCACCTTTTTTGCAAGAAGAGCAGAAGAGTATCGAGCGCTTCTATAAAAAGAGGCGAAAAGTAGGATAGTGTTTTAGGATCCGCTCCCTGGACCAGAAGCAGAAGTACGGCTCTTTTTAGCGCCTCTTCGTCTTCGGCTCGCAAAAGAGGGGAGATATCAAGGCCCGAGTCTGCCGCCTTGAGCCTCTCTTTCGCCTCCTCCACGCCTATTTGAGCCGGGTAGTACTCCCCTTTTGCAACCGCTTTGAAGCGTGCCCGCGCCTCCTTTCTCTTATCGGGATCCATCTTTGACCCTCAGCGCGAAAACAGCGAAAACAGCCGCACATACAAGCAGTATAGCACCCGCTGCAAAAGGTGCCACGGTTTCTGAAACGTACAGCGCAAAAAGTCTGTAGATTCCCCACACCGAAAAAGAGACGGCACCCATCAGAGCCAAAACCGCGGCAAAGATCCACGCAAGCATCCAGCCGCTTTTAAACAGCGTGCGCTCAAGCTGCTCTCTCTGATTTAGCATGAACCGCTCGGCCGAATCCGCGAATGCACGACTCTCCGCTTCGGCAAGATCCAAAAGAGCTACGATGAAATCGGAAATCGTAACCTTTCCCATCAGCTCTTTCCGCCCAGCACTCTGCCCAGCAAAAAACCGATGCCGGCTGCAACGAGCAACGTTCCGGCCGGATGTTTTTGCTGCTGCTCTTTTAGGGTTTCAAGAACCTCCTCACCCTTCTCTTTCGCCTCTTCGAGCTGCTTTAGCTGCTCTTTTGGAATTTGTGAGAGAATCTGCTCTTTTATCTCTTCCGCAGAGCTTTTGATCTTCTCCTCTCCAATCTTTCCGAGAGTTTGGGTAAGCTTCGAAAGATCGCTCTTCAAAGCTTCGATCTCCCTTTTCAGCTCCTCTATCCGATCCGATTCACTCTTCGTCATAACAACCCTCCTTTTCCGGGATTGTTATATTATAGCGCTATATTGTAAACAGAGCTTTATTGCTTCAAAGGTTTCAGGCTCACGGCTGCAAGATAGTATCTCTGCTCAAATCTTTTCTCCCTCTTTTCAACTATCATGTAAAGAGCTTTTTCTTTATCCTGAGAGATATAAAGGAGGGTTCTCGTACCTATCGGAAGGTAACGGCCATTTTTGAAATTTGCGCTATCTATAGCCGATCCGCAACAGTGACTATCATAATCTTTCAACTCAATAAGATCCATGGCACCCGATAGAGCCTTTTGCATATTGGGCTCTACACAGATTATGACAGAGCTGTCATAGGAGATAGGAGATAGAAACATTCTGTTTAGCAACAGGTTAAATGAAAAGTCATTTTTTTCGACATCTGTCCAGCTCTTTATATTTTGAGAGTGCAAGAAAATTAAAAAACCCAGCAAAATTAAATAGGCAAACAAATAGAGTATCACTCCAGTCCCACGATCACCTGTTTCAACCTGCTGCGGTTTGGACAACTCGAAAAAGAGTCCTCCAATCAGCCATAAAAGCACCATAATATAAAAATAAGCTATAGCAAAATTTGTTGATAGCCCATTAGCTACTATTATAGCCATCAGAACTATTACCGGGAATATCAGCCTCACGAAAAAGCATGGTTTGTTTCTCTCCCAATACATATATAGCATCATAGAAAAATAGAGCTGCGACAGAAAATAGGATATCAGCAGGCAGTACTCCGGCAGCAGCCTGAATGCTGAAAAAATAAAGATAATAGTAAACAGCATCAAAACGTAACTTATTATCTCGCCGTTTCCAAGTTTTGACTCTATATAGCGCACAATGGAAAAAGCGACTCTATCAACAAAAAAGATAGCTACAAAAAACGAAACCGCCGCCATGGCATAAAAGAGTAAAAACAGTGCGAGATAGGATGAGGTAAACGGATTTACGTTATAAAGGTACTGAAGAAACTGCGCAGACGAAAAGCCGAAACCTTGCGTAAAAAGATAATAGTCGTAATATACAAGAACCGCTATGAAACTTGTCAAGAGTTTCGAGCCGAAGCTTATCACTCTATCCATACTCTCCGGCCCGCAATCCTTGTCGCTACACTCTCGCGCCATTTTCTTATAAAGATAGAAACGGTTTTTCATGATCTATTTCATCCAGGTTTTTAAAAGTATCG
>JAMONQ010000179.1 GCA_027065635.1 Campylobacterales bacterium
CGGGGATGGCTTGATACGCCGGAGGAGCGAAGCCCCTCCGGCTACGCTGGGCGCTGAGCCGCTGAAGCTGGCCCTTTCGGGCCGACCGGCGTCCACTGCGGCGAAGCCGCACCTGCCGACCTGGACGGGCTGTTTGGTCAAAGATGATGAATTTCAGGCTGGATGTGATATCGACAATATTGGGGGGATAGGGATATGGTGAAAAACGAGCTTTTCAGGGTCAGCAGTTTCTCTTTGGCAAAAGGCAAAGAGCTCGTCAGCGAAGATTTCGCGGCCGTCAAGGTGGTAGAAGATCTGTGTATAGGGATCGTGTGCGACGGAGTCGGCAGTGCCGAGGCAGGCGGAAAGGCGGCCCGCAGGGTTGTCAACTATCTGATGAACAATTTCAAAACCAGGCCGAAAAGCTGGAGCGTAGAGAAGTCTCTGCATCACTTCATATCCGGTATAAACGCTATTTTGTACCGTGAAGGAATCGACGAATACGAACGCCCGGAGTATGTTACGACACTTAGTATCGTGGTTATAGAGGGAGAGAGGCTTTATGGCGCCAATGTAGGTGACTCCCCTATCTATCTCTTGAGGGACGGACATCTCCAGCAGCTCTCCTTCGATCATGTCAGTGATGAAAAGGGTATGGAGCATGTACTCACCCAGGCTATAGGTATGAGCGATAGCGTCGATCCATACCTCTTTGAAAACAATCTTCAAAAAGGCGACATAGTACTGCTTGCGAGTGACGGACTCGAAAAGGTACTCGATGAGGAGGAGACGAAAAAGAGAGTCGGACTCGGCGCTACCTCTTTGGTGAAAGCGGCAAGCAAAAAGGTGGATGACGATCTTCCCGACGATACCACCGCGGTAGTGATCGAGGTAACCGGTCAAAGCACCACCTGTACTTTGAAACAGCAAAACCTGCCTATTCCGAGCCGACTTGAGAGGGGAGAGACAATAGACGGATACCGTTTGGTAGAGCCGCTGATTCAAAACGAGCGGACATGGCTGGCCGAAAAGAAGGGAGTGCGCTATGTTTTGAAGTTTCCGCCTCTTGAAGCGATAGATGATGAGACTCACCTGGACCTCTTCGTAAAAGAGGCATGGAACGCCTCGAGGCTCAAAGCCGGATTTTTCCCGAAAGCCGTGATACCTAAAAACAGAACAATGCGCTACTACGTGATGGAGTATCTGGAGGGCCCGACTCTAAAATCGCTCCTTGGTAAAAAACCGCTGCCTGTCGAAGAGGTGATTCAGCTCGGCAAGTTTCTTTTGCACGCTTGCGGTTATCTTTTGAAATACGACCTGGTTCACGGTGATATCAAGCCTGAAAACATCATTGTCGTGCAGCGTCACGGCAAGAGGGTTTTCAAGCTGGTTGACTTCGGTTCCATAGTCGAAATCTTCTCCATAGCCTCCCGTGCGGGCACACCGAGTTATCTGGCTCCGGAACGCTTTACCGGAGAGCCGATCAGCGAGCAGACGGAGATCTTCGCCATCGGTGTTACGCTCTATGAGGCTTTGACCGGGAAGTTTCCATACGGTGAGATAGAGCCATTCCAGAGACCGACTTTCAAGACGCCAAAACCTGTACGCCACTACAACAAGGCTGTACCTGCATGGCTGGAGTCGGTGGTCATGCGGGCTATAGAGCGCAACAGGGAGAGGCGATACGAAGTCTACAGCGAGATGGAGTACGAGCTTACCCATCCCGAAAAGGTAAAACCCTATTTCCCGGAAGGTCTTACTCTTTTTGAGAGAGAGCCTGTAAAGATATACAGAGCGCTTTTTGTCGTATCGCTGATTTTGAATCTGGTACTGTCGGCACTTCTCATGAGATAATGAACACCTCGATCCGGTACATTGTTTAATAAACTGGTGCCGGATGGCTTAATTGAATCCTAAACTATAATATTTTTATATATAACAAAATTTATGTTGCCTAAAAAATATACAGACCGTTTCATTACTGCCTAAAAAATAGGCAATCACAAAGTCATTTTCCACTCCTCTTTCTGTTTCTCTTGACATTGGTCAAGAAATCGTAGAAATTTCTGTATGTATACTTCTACTTCTGAAATTTAAACTTGAAAGGAGTAGAGGGATGGCTGATTCGATAGACGTACTCTTTACGCTGAAGGTAGTCTACACGATCTACGTGATTATAGCCATATCGTTGATCGGCTGGTTTGCCACACGTGTTACCAGAGCCGGAAGTGCCAAAGGGCCGAAACCGGCAATTTTCTATACCTATATAGGGGTATTGGTCGTTCTGGGGACCGGTCTTCACTTTCTGACATACAATCTGGTTCCATGGGTTCCTATCGACCTCAACAGGGACAAGCTCGAGACTCACAAGATGTATCACTACACATTCAAGGATCACAAGATCATACCCAAAGAGCATCCGGTATATGTGGAGTGCGGTAAAAAGGTAGTCTTCGATGTAGTCAGCGAAGATCTTACCTACGGGTTCGGTATTTTCAGACAGAACAACTCGATGGTGACGCAGATGCAGGTGGTACCGGGCAGTCGCAACGACCTGATGTGGGAGTTTCACAAAAACGGAACATACTATATTCGCTCGACGGAGTATTCGGGACCCAAAGGTGCACAAATGATACTCGAAGACGCAATCGTCGTAAGAGGCTGCGACGAAGATGACCACCATGCGATGAAAGAAGGAGGAAGAGGATGAGTTTTATGCAAAAACTTATGGAGGGACATGAAGGCGGGCTTCGGCACGAGACGATGACACCGCTGCAAAAGATTGCGATGAGGTTCGTCGTTATCGGTCTGCTCTACTACGGTTTGGCTTCGCTTGAGGGAATGCTGATGAGAGCGTGGGAGATCAAGCCTCTGCCTTTCATAGACGAGACACACTTCTTTTCGATCATGACGGTTCACCCTATGGTAGGGATATTCGGATCTTCGTACATGATAGTATTCGGCGCCTTCTTGTTTCTGGTCTCCTATCTGATGAAAAAGCCGATTTACAGTATCAAGATGGCCAACCTCTCCTGGATGACGATCGCGGGAGGAACTCTGATAATGTGGCTTGCAGGCTTCCTTTTCAGCTACGCGCCGCTTTATACTCTCTACTGGCCGCTTCCGGTGGATATGGAGCAGTTCTCCGCAATAGGGGGAATAGTATATATAGTGGGTGTAGTCGGTATAATGATAGGTACGTTTCTATTTACCTACAATGTATTCAAAACGATTCTCTACACTCCCGAAGGCTGGGAGAAACAGCCGTCGGGAGATCTGCTCAAGTCCGCCCTGGGTCTTGAGGGACTCTTGAACTTTTTCAGAAGAGAGAAAAAGGAGCATCTGGTTCCTTTGCCGATAGCGGCCATATCAAGAGGTACGATCGATATGGGGCTCAACGCCATCGTAATATCCTCGGCCGGAGTGCTGATACTGATCTACATGGTCGGTACGGTTTTCGGAGCGGAGCTGAAAGGTACATGGGTAGATGCGCTTCTTTACAAGAATATATTCTGGTGGGGACTCGATCTGATCGCGGACGGTCTGGTACTGATCTTTGTCGCCGGTACATGGTATCTGCTTGCCATGATCATAAGCGGCAAGGATCTCTTTATGCAAAATATAGCCAGAGCGGCTCTTTTTGTCGAGATGGTGGTCTCCTGGACTGTCTGGTCTCACCACCTCATGTCCGATCAGGGGCAGTCCAACACTTTGAAAGTCCTCTCGGGAGAAGTGGTGACCGCTTTTGAACTTGTAACACAGGGGATCGCCGTATTTATCACCCTCGTAACGCTCTATCGCGCAAGACCTCTCAAGATGACGAACGAGCTAAAATTCCTGCTCGGGGGAATTTTGGGCTTCATGCTCGCTGTTCCTGCCGGAATCATCCAGGCGGATCTCGGTATGAACAGAATATTGCACAATACACAGTGGGTAATAGGAACGCATGTGCATGTGGCTATCCTCGTCGGTTTGACGATGACGCTCTACAGTGCGATATACACTCTCTTCCCGATACTCACCAACGGTGCGAAACTGTATAGTCAGAAACTGGCCGATATCCACTTCTGGCTCCATCTAATAGGCGGTATCGGAATGGGCGCTTTCATGGGAATGGCAGGAATGGACGGAATGTTGAGAAGAGCCATCTATACCAACGGTGAATACAACACATATATGATACTTGCCGGTATCTGCGGTATGATGATTATGGTGGCGTTTGTCATATTCCTCTACAACATCATAATGAGTATAGGTATAAAAGGGCTTATAGGGATATACAAACCTGCCGTCATCGATACCAGAGAGCCTTTGCCGGCCGAAAAGGAGTCGTAATGAAGTATTTGGCAATTGTTCTACTGCTCATAGCTATAGCCGTAGTGGCTCTTTTTGTAATAAAAAAGAGCATCCCCCTTCTTCTCGGGGCGATCGTTACAATAATAGCGGGATACTTTCTCGCTGTCATCACTATTGCCAAGGAGGAGTCGTAGACTCCTCCGCCTTTCTGACTAATTTTTAAACACTTCTTCTGCCGCCCTTATGATACAATCGGTAATAAACCAAGAGGTGAGTCATGAGCGAAGCGGTCAGCGCAATCGACACTTTTTTAAGCCACAAAGCCGAAACCGGCATGCAGTGCGGCAACTACTCCATAGATATTCCGAAGCTGAAGCCGGGGCAGCAGTATAGATTCCACTTCGACATGACCGCATGTGTCGGGTGTCACTGCTGCGAAGTCGCCTGTAATGAGCAAAACGGCAATCCGGCCGATATCAAATGGCGACGAGTAGGCGAGATGGAGACGGGCACTTTCCCCGATATGCTTCAGCTCTTCAACTCCATGAGCTGTAACCACTGTATCGACCCAGCGTGCCTGAAAGGGTGTCCTACCAACAGCTATATCAAACTCGAAAACGGCGTGGTCTACCATGTGGACGAGGATTGTATCGGCTGCCAGTACTGCACCTGGAACTGCCCCTACGAAGTGCCGGTCTTTCACGAGGAACGGGGGATTGTGACCAAGTGCCATATGTGTGTCGACAAGCTCGAAGCCGGCCAGACTCCCGCCTGTGTACAGGCCTGCCCGGCCGGGGCGATAAGCATCGAGGCTGTGGACAAGGATGAGTGGATACGAAACGATATGGCAAAAGAGGGGGTGGCGCCGCATCTGCCGGATGTATCGATTACCAAACCGACTACGAGATATACTCTACCGGATCTGCCGGAAAGTGAAATCAGACCTGCCGACGAGCATATCCTGAAGCCTGCCCACCCCGAACTGCCGCTCGTGTTCATGACTGTACTGACACAGATGAGCGTGGGGGGATTCGTGGCGCTGTTTTTTGGCGAGCTTCTCCATCTACTGGGGCTCGATCTGCCGGCACCCAATCTATGGATGGTGCTGGCGGTGTTGCTTCCGGCAGCGATCGGACTGCCGCTGTCGGCGCTGCATCTTGGACGCCCAGGCCTGGCGATGACGGCGATGAAAAACCTGCGTACCTCCTGGCTGAGCCGTGAGGCGGCGGCGCTCGGGGCCTACGCCGGCGGTGTGACTCTGCTGGCAGCACTCTACTACCTGGACGCTCCCGGCTGGCTCAGGCTGCTGGTAGAGCTTCCGGTAGCGGTTCTCGGGCTCTACGGGATCTATGCCCAGAGCATGATTTATCGTATCCCGGCTCGCCCGGCGTGGAACCGGCGCTCGACCACCCTGCGCTTTTTCGGTGTCGGGTATCTGGGCTTTTTGCTGGTGGCGGTGGTGCTTTCGCTTACCGGTGAAGCACGAAGCGTAATGGCCCTGATGGCGCCGACGTTGATGCTGGGGCTCTACCAGATGCACCTCATCTACGAAGAGACCGTCTTTTACAAGTACCTGGAGAAAGAGCATCCGCTCTACTACCAGCTCAGCCGTACCAAACGGCTGCTCGAAGAGCGCTTCGGCCATCTCAAGCGCCTGCGGCTTT
>JAMONQ010000180.1 GCA_027065635.1 Campylobacterales bacterium
AAAGTATTTTGGAGATAAATAATACAGTCAATACTATAGTACAGGCAGTGGCTGAAGCCAGCGTTGAAATCAATGGTAACGTGGATAAAACCAGGTCCTTGGCGGAACGCTCCACAGATGTTCAAGAGAGTATGCAGAGTATGGCCACCATAATGGATGAGACTACCAGATTTATTGAAAAAACTGTTGACGATTCGATAGAGGTATCCAGACAAACTGGAAATGTAATAGAGCAGATAGAAGTGCTGTCAAACGAATCTGACAAATCACAAAAACTTCTTCATGAAATAAGCCAGGTGTCAGACAAGATGCTCTTTATCGCAAGTGAGCTCAATAGCAAACTCAACAAATTCAAAACCTGAAGGATAGATTATTATGAATAAAGTAGTACTTGCCGCGACGATACTTGCCGCAATATTTTCATCAGGCAATGCCGAGAGTAAGTTGCAAAAAGGAAAAGAGATTTTTGATATGGCCTGTTCCGGTTGCCATGGAAAAAACGGTACAGGAATTGAGCAGGGAGGATTTAATGTACAACCAAGAGACCTGACTAAAACAATATTAAATGAAGAACAGATCTATCAAGTAGTAAAAAAGGGGGCCTTCCACTGGGGAGCCGTTACTACCGGGATGCCGGCATGGGAGAATGTATATGACGATACTTCATTAAAAGCCATTGCACATTATATCTACAATACTTTTGCAAAAGAGAGCGGCAAAAAGCTTGAAAACTATCACTACGACTCATCAAAACTAAGTTCCAAAGCACTAAAGCGTGGCAAAAAGATTTACTTCAGAAACTGTGCCTACTGCCACGGAGAAGAAGGAAAGGGCAATGGAGTAGCTACCTACAATCCAGAGAAGTCGATCTTTCCCTACGATCTAACAAAGATTTTACTAACCGAAAAACAGATCTTTCTCTTCGCCAAATATGGTGGAAAACACTGGGGATCAAAAAGAGACGATATGCCGGGCTGGGGCGTAAAGTACGATGACAAGACCCTTATGGGTGTAGCCAGGTATGTTGAAGAAAAGATAAAAAAGAGAAAATAGATCGCTACTCTTCGTTTAAAAAGGCTATTCTCTCTCCAAACCGCACATGTGTTCGGCTGCTCGTTCGTATATCCATCAATCCGGGCTCGGCAAAAAGCAAGACGGTAGAACCCATCATGAACATACCGAGAAGGTCTCCTTTATAGATCCAGAGCGGCTTTTTGTCGTAGCGATAGAGTGTCGGCTCGTACCGGTCTGCGTTGGTGCGGATCCGATTATCGAAGGCGATCGTCATCTTTCCTACATTCAGCGCTCCCACAAGGACAATGAAAAAGCGGCCACCGTTTTCGGTAAAGCACTCCACAATCACCCGCTCGTTCTCGACAAACAGCTCTTTGCGCCGCTTTAGAGATGGGAAGTTGACCGGGTAGAGCTTGCCGGGTTGATGCAGGATGGATGCGACTCTGAGCTTGTATGGCATATGGTACCGGTGATAATCTTTCGGCGAGAGATAGAGGTTTATATAGGTGCCGCCGTATAGCGCCTTCGCCTCTTTGGCATACTGGAGCGTCAAAAGATCGTCTATGCTGTATACCATCCCCTTTATCTGCATCGCCTTGTCCCTTTCGAGTCTGCCGCACTCAGTAACGAAAGCATCCACCGGAGAGACGAGTGCCCCCGCACGCATATCTATCGGGCGAGCCCTTTTCAGTTCTCTCGTAAAGAGCTTGTTGAGTGTCGGGTAGGTCGACGCAGGAGCGAACTCGCTCATATCGAGCCCGAGCAGATTTACATACGCGTGGTTGATGAAAGACTGTATCCTTGAAGGAAAAGGGTAGTCCGCAAACCTGCCGAAGAGTTGTGAAACCGTGTTTGTAATATGCTTCTTAACCAAATCAATCTATCCTTTGCAGCGCCTCTTTCATAAGCGCGATGTGGTAATCTTCCTGTCTGTTGATAAAGTCGAAAAAGGCGGAAAGTTCTTCATCTTTCACCCCCTCCGCCAAGGCTCTGCACTGCTCCTTGGCTCCCATCTCCTCCTCTATGCCGTTTAGAAGAAACTCTTTCAGGGAGTCGAAACGATATATCTCCTGCGTCACCATTCTTGGAACCGCCAAAATACCCAGCTGATCCATCATCCTCGCGAACGATTTCAAATGATACTTCGACTCGTCGATCAGAATCTGGAAAATCTCCGTCAGCCGCTTGTCGTCTACCGTAGTCTGGGCATATGAATAGACTATGATCAGCTCATACTCCTTGTAGCTCTCTTCAAAAAGAAACATCACCAGAGCGTCAAGAGAGGATTTGTCGAGACTCTTGCCGGGAAGTTTCAGGGATTTGTCGAATGCGGTGACTTTCGCTTCTATTGAACTTCGAGCCGCAAGATCTCTTCTGATATATTCAAGGTCTCCTATAAGTCTCGCAGCGAGCGGATCGCCGCTCGGACTCAGCTGCGAAGCTATACGTCCAAGCGCCTCTTCACAAAAGAGGGCTGCCTCGCCCTCCGTAGTGAAAGAGAGCTCGATAGCCGGTCGTTCGTAGCTGTACTCTATCTTTTTTTTCACATATACCGACTCGATAAAGCGCAAATGCCGATAAACGATCTCGGAAAAGTCATAAAGCCTCTCCCCAAAGGATCTATCCTCTACCGCAAAAGATGCAAAGAGCAGCTTTAGCCACCCCTCGTGCACCGTCGTAAACAGTCTCTTCGCCATCTTATTCCTCTTCCTCTTTTTCGATTGCACAGGTTCCGGTGATCATCCTGGTCGGTACCGGCGCAGTCGGATCTTCCGCTCTGGCCTCGAAGTGTTCCAGTGCAGCGAAAAACGCTTCAGCCACCAACTCCGAGCAGGCCGCCTCCTCAGGAGGCATCCCCTCGAGCTTCTCGAGCATCAGATCGGTCAACTCACGCGCCTCTTCGATCGTCGCACCCTTTATCGTCTCTGTAAAAATCGAGCCCGCTATGATCGTCGTCATGCATGCCTTGGCCTGAAACCTGATATCTTCGACTCTCCCCTCTTTTAGGACCAGATAGATTATAACCATCTCACCGTTTTGCGGGTTTTTACCTATCCCTACGGCGTCGGCATCTTCGATCTTTCCGTAGTTGCGCGGATTCATCATATGATCCATAGTCGTATCGTACAATTCGCTCTCTTGCATATAAAACCCGCTTTCATCAGTCAAACATTCCGTTTCGTAACGCCATTATATCGCGTTGGAGACTCAAAAAAAAGAGCTGCGCAAGCTTTCTCTCGATCGAGTCGGCAACCGCCCCTGCTTTCTTGATGTATCCCATGGAAACAGATCATACAGTCTCTCCGGATATATGACATAAGTCAATTCCACACAAATTCTCTTTGTGGTATGCTTTATTTTGCACACAAAAACTACAAAGGAGCAAAGATGAGCTATTCCCGCCCCAAGCTGAAAGAGAGATACGACAACTTCATCGGAGGAAAGTGGGTACCGCCGGTTGACGGCGCCTATTTCGAGGACATCTCCCCTATCGACAACAAAGCGATGGCACAAGTGGCCCAATCGAACAGAAAGGATGTCGATCTTGCGGTAGAGGCTGCATGGGAGGCTTTCAACGAGCGCTGGAAGGGTGTAAGTGTCGCCGAAAAGAGCGCTATTTTGAACAAGATAGCCGATCGTATGGAAGAAAATCTCGAACTTCTTGCGACCGTGGAGACATGGGACAACGGCAAGCCGATCAGAGAGACGATAAATGCCGATATTCCGCTGGCGATCGATCACTTTAGATATTTCGCATCTGTCATCAGGGCCGAAGCCGGCACTATCGCCGATCTCGACAGCGCTACCGTCTCCATGGAGATCCACGAGCCATACGGAGTGGTGGGCCAGATCATTCCGTGGAACTTTCCTCTTTTGATGGCGGCATGGAAGATAGCTCCTGCGCTTGCAGCTGGCAACTGCGTGGTCTTGAAGCCGGCGGAACAGACACCTGTATCCATTATGGTACTGATGGAGCTGATTGAGGATATCGTGCCGGCAGGAGTCATAAATATAGTAAACGGTTTCGGTCCGGAAGCGGGCAAACCTCTGGCAACTCATCCAAATATCAAGAAGATCGGCTTCACGGGAGAGACCACGACTGGTAGACTCATCATGCAGTACGCCTCCGAAAATCTCATCCCCGTTACACTCGAGCTCGGCGGCAAGTCTCCCAATATCTTTTTCGAGAGTGTCATGCAAGAAGATGACGACTTCCTCGACAAGGCTATCGAAGGCCTGGTCCTTTTTGCATTCAACCAGGGAGAGGTCTGCACATGCCCCTCGAGAGCGCTCATCCAAGAGAGTATCTACGACAGATTCATGGAGCGCGCACTCGAGCGCATAGAGGCTATAAAACTGGGAGATCCTTTCGATAGCGCTACGATGATGGGTGCGCAGGCATCTAAAGATCAGTACGAAAAGATCCTCAACTACATAGAGATAGGCAAACAGGAGGGAGCGGAGCTCCTTACAGGCGGAACACCCTTTGAAAACCCGTCCCATCCGGATGGATTTTATATAAAACCCACCGTATTCAAGGGGGAAAACCGCATGCGTATCTTCCAGGAGGAGATTTTCGGTCCGGTACTCAGCGTCACAACCTTCAAAGATGAAGATGAAGCTCTTCAGATAGCGAACGACACTATCTACGGACTCGGCGCCGGTGTATGGTCGAGAGACGCTCATCAGCTCCACAAAATGTCCAGAGGGATCGAAGCCGGGCGTATCTGGGTCAACTGCTACCATCTATACCCGGCACACGCATCGTTTGGCGGATACAAGAAGTCCGGTATCGGCAGGGAGACACATATGATGATGCTAAACCTCTACCGACACACGAAAAATATCCTGACATCATACGACAAAAAACCGCTGGGATTCTTTTGATGGCTTACAAACGTGTCGAAGCGACCGAGGAGGCGAAAAAGGTGATCGACAAGCTTCGCGAGCAGCACGGCGAGCTTGTTTTTCACATGAGCGGAGGGTGCTGTGACGGCTCCGCTCCGATGTGTTTTCCAAAGGATGAGTTTCATGTAGGCGGCAGAGATATAAAAATAGGGAACATCCACGGATGCGACTTTTTCATGTCCGAAGATCTCTTCGAATACTCGAAAAACACTCATACCACCATCGATGTCACGGAGGGAAGAGGCTCGAGCTTCTCTCTTGAAATTCCTATGGGAATCCGTTTCATAGCCATAAGCCGACTCTACACTCCCGAAGAGGAGGCGGACCTCGAACCAGTCGAGTATATGTGAGACTCCCCTTTTCAGGGGGGCACCCATTATACAATTGGGTCGGTTAGCGCCTTTGTGTAAATGAAAAAGAGTCGATTATGAGCCATCTATCTTCCTCAATATCGCCTCGATCTGCCGCCTGTGGACGATCTGGTGGACCATACCCATCACCATCCACCCCTTGAGATCCAGCGGTCCGAACCAGGGATGTGCATATGTCACGCAGGAGTCGATATCATCGATCTCTCGCTTTATTTTGTCTGCAAATCCTTCTATAAACAGACTGTAACGGTTTACGATATCCTCGTCGATCAAGACATACGGTTTGTACGCTTCGATTCTTACCTCCCGTTTCGGCACTTCGCCGCGACTCAAAAGCGGAAGTCGACTCTCAAGCGCCTCTCCCACTCGCAAAAGATGCTCCAGGACCATCGCCACGCTATAATACCTGGAGTTATCCTCCAGTCCGAAAAGAGGCTCTACGAGCACTCTTTCAAAAAGCCTCTTCCGATCCAAAGGCCGGCTCGATGCGACGATCTTTTGCCCCTCGAGTTCGAATCTTTCGAGCGCCTTCTCGAAAGTGAATACGCTTCGAAGAAGCGGCATCAATACCCTTTTGGCCAAAAAAAGCCGCACAGGCGGCAATCCGGCTCCCGCCGGCGCCAATCCCATGAGTTCTCTT
>JAMONQ010000181.1 GCA_027065635.1 Campylobacterales bacterium
TCGCAGTTTGTAAACAGCTACAAGCAGCTACCTTTGAACCTCTACCAGATCAACCTGAAGTTCAGGGATGAAGCGAGGCCGAGGTTCGGTCTGATGCGAGGTCGTGAGTTTATCATGAAAGATGGATACAGCTTTCATGCGGATCGTGAAGATATGGTCAGAGAGTTCGATCTGATGGAAAAGACTTACAGAAGGATCTTTACGCGCATGGGACTCGACTTCAGAGTCGTAGAGGCCGACAGCGGAGCTATCGGCGGAGAGGGAAGCAAAGAGTTCATGGTGCTGGCCGACAGCGGAGAGGATACTATCGTAGTTTGCGAAGGGTGCGACTATGCGGCAAATATCGAGGCCGCCGGGAGAGCGGAAACGAATGAGCCCCCTGAAGCTCCCGAGGCAGACTTGATGAAGTTTCATACTCCCGGAGTCACTTCCATAGAGGAGCTTGCAGGTTTTTTCCATGTCGACCCCTATTATCTGATAAAGTGTGTGGCCAAGAGGGCTATTTTTGACGAGGGCAGAAGTGAAATCGTCCTCTTCTTTCTTAGAGGAAGCGATGATCTGCAAGAGACAAAGGCCGCCAACAGCATAGGTGCCAACGAATTGATTGACGTAACCGAGGATGAGCTTCGCATGGCCGGGCTCGTACCCGGATTCATGGGACCGATAGCCATAGCGAGAAATCCGCTGCAAGACGGTGAAGGATCACCGGTCTATTTTGCCCGAAAAGCTCCGGGAAAGATCAGGATGCTTTTTGACGAGAGTCTTGAAAACGCTACTCAAATGATCTGCGGGGCCAATGAAAAGGATTACCATATCGTGGGTGTCGATATCGGGAGTGTAAACGGTCTCGAGTTTGCCGATCTCGCTCAGGTCAAAGAGGGTGATGGATGTATGGTGTGCGGCAAAAGACTCTCCTATACGAAAGGGATCGAAGTAGGCCATATTTTCCAGCTCGGCACACGCTACTCCGAGCCTCTTCAGGCAAATTTTCTCGACAGAGACGGAAAGTCGAAACCTTTCGTGATGGGTACTTACGGTATTGGCGTCAGTCGACTCCTCGCCGCGATCATAGAACAGCATCATGACGATAAAGGCTCTATCTGGCCTGTTGCCGTGGCTCCTTTTGAAGCGGTAGTCGTTGTCGGAAATGTCAAGGATGAGGCGCAAATAAAAGCGGGGGAGAAAATCTATGAAGCCTTGAAAGAGAGGGGTGTCGATGCTCTTCTTGATGACAGACCGGAAAGATTCGGATTCAAGATGAAAGATTTCGAGCTTATAGGTTTTCCGTATGCGGTGGTGGTCGGGAAAAAGCTGTCGGACGGAAAAGTCGAGATCATAGAGCGTGACGGTCTCTCAAGGGTCGAGGCGGCTGTTGAAGAGGCTGCCGATAAAGTTGCGGAACTGATTAGATGATCTATTTTCTGATCTATCTTTTTCTGGAGATCTTCGTTTCGGTGGAGATATCTGCCGCCATAGGCCCTTTCTGGACATTTGTGGAGGTGGTTGTCAGTGCGCTTGCCGGTTTGCTTCTGCTTGCCGGTTTCCGTTATACTCTTTCGGAAAATATGCGTGCCATGATGGCGGGAGAGATAACACCGGAGAGTTTTCAGAAGCAGAATCTCGCGGCACTTGTGGGAGCGATTCTTCTGATCGTGCCCGGTTTTTTTACGGATATATTGGGTCTGTTGCTGCAGTTTGGTATATTTTCCGGATTTATAGCCAGGAGACTTTCCTCGAAGAGCCGTCCGGCGGATGGAATGGAGAGAGAAATAAAAAGTGAGTTCAAAGAAGGAGAGTGTGATGTCATTGATGTTGAGATTATTGACCGTCCTGATAGTAGGAAGTAGCCTCGCTATGGCTGCAGGCGACACCGATGTCGTCAACTTCGTCAAAAAGAAACTGATGCAGAACAAAGGTGTCAAAATCGAGAGTGTCAAAGTGGCCGAGAAGCTGCCGATTCCGGGGATCAAGGGATGGTCAGCCTATATAATAGAGGCGAAACTGGAGCTCAAACGCGGCAAAGAGAGTCGAAAGATAGATTTCGAAACTATACTGTTTGTAAGCAAGCATCTGATCGCTCAGGAGTTGATCGATCGCAAGACCGGCAGGAGTGTCAGAGCGACTCTTCAGCCAAAGCTTCCTGAAGATATCTATGCGGATTCACACCTTCTTTACGGCAACAAAGATGCGGAACACAAAATAATACTCTTTTCCGATCCTCTCTGTCCGTTTTGCAGGATGTATGTGCCGGAGCTGCTGAAAGCCGTAAAAGAGAATCCGGACAAAATCGCACTCTACTACTACCATTTGCCGCTTAGTGCGATACACCCGGCATCCGATACGCTTGTAAGGGTGATAGAGGTTGCCAGGCTGCAAGGAAAAAAAGAGATTTTGGATGAGCTCTACAAGATAGATATCGATCCGGAACTCAAGGATGAAAAGAAGATACTAAAGATCGTTGAGAAAGAGACCGGCTTGAAAGTGACGCCTAAGCAGTTGCATGACAAAAAGATCGAGAAGGTGATTTTGCATGACCGTATCACTGCGAGGAAGATGCTCGTCACAGGTACACCCACGGTCTTTGTAGACGGCAAGAAAGATGTAACCAGAGATAGATACAAATCATTTATAAAGAAGTAGGATGATGAAAAAACTGATTATTGCAACACGCGGAAGTCAGCTTGCTCTTTGGCAGGCGGAGTATGTAAAGTCGGAGCTTGAAAAGGCTTTTCCGGATATGGAGATAGAGTTCAATATCATAACCTCCACGGGAGACAAGATACTTGACAAGCCTCTCGCTCTCATAGGCGGCAAAGGTCTTTTTACAAAGGAGATAGAAGATGTGATGCTCGATGGCGGAGCTCATCTGGCGGTTCACAGTCTAAAAGACGTTCCTACCGTAATGCCGGATGGACTCAAACTGGCGGCCATTACCAAAAGGGACGATATCAGAGACTGTTTTCTGTCCCACAGGTTCAAAAGTATCGAGGATCTTCCCGAAGGCGCCGTAGTGGGAACGACCAGCCTGCGACGTCAGATGCAGCTAAGGGCAATCCGTCCCGATCTCAGGATCAAAAATCTAAGAGGAAACGTCAATACACGGCTTAGAAAATTGGCTGACGGAGAGTACGATGCGATAATCCTGGCCTATGTGGGAATGAAACGGCTCGGACTTTTGGACGGTGTTCCGTATCATGATCCTATAGATGACAATATCATGATACCTCCTTCCGGTCAGGCCTCTTTGGGGATAGAGATCATAGATGATGAAGAGGTAGCGAAGATAGCTGCCGTATTGAATGATGAAGATTCGGCACTCGCCGCGAAGATCGAGAGAGATTTTGTGGGCCGTTTGGAAGGAAGCTGTCAGGTGCCGATCGCCGTAAACGCAAAAGTCTCCTCCGACAGGGTACTGGTCAGAGCCATGGTAGGGCTTCCTGACGGTACGGAGATACTCAAGGAGATAATAGACGCGCCGCGTAAAGAGGCGTACGATCTTGGAGTCAGGCTTGCCGATATCATGATCGAGGCGGGTGCGAAGGAGCTGCTTGAAAGAGCGGAAGCGATGGCGTTCAAAGAGGAGCGCTGCGAGCGCTTTTAACATAGAGGAGAGAGATATGGCGACGATGCAGGAGTGGCTCGATCGGCTTGAGAGGGAAGGGGACCTGAAGGTCATAGAGGAGCCGTGCGATGTAGATCTTGAGATAGCGCATATCGCCTACGTAGAGGTGAAGAGATCCCCCTCCAGGGTCCTGCTCTTCAAACGCCCGGTCAATCGCGCCAAGGGGATCGAGTACGACATGCCCGTCGTTATGAACATGTTTGCCGATTTCGAGGTGACGAAAAAGATATTCGGCCGCCATCCAGACGAAATAGCTTCTGAAATCGAAGAGCTCATGCACTTGCGGCCTCCCGAAGGGTTGGTGGCGAAACTCTCCTTGCTGCCCAAACTCTTTGCTCTTAAAAACGTATTTCCCAGGCGCTTGAAACAAAAAGGTCTGTGTCAACAGACAATAAAGATAGCTTCGCAGGTTGACCTGGACGAACTGCCTATACTTAAAACGTGGCCAAAGGACGGAGGGCCGTTTATAACCATGGGGCAGGTATATACCAGAAGTCTTGATGGAAAGATGCAAAACCTTGGTATGTATAGGTTGCAGCAGTACGACAAGAGGCGTCTTGGAATGCACTGGCAGATTCACAAAGACGCCAGCCACTTTTTCGACCAATACAAAGAGGCCGGTAAAAGGATGCCTGTAACTGTGGCGATAGGTGGAGATCCGCTCTATATCTGGTGCGGCCAGGCACCTCTTCCTTACGGGATGTTCGAGTTGATGCTCTACGGTTTTGTAAGAGGAGAGCCTGCAAGACTGGTCAAGTCGATTACAAACGATATCTGGATACCAGAGGATGCCGATATAGTGATCGAAGGGGAGGTAGATCCGCAGGAGCTGGAGATAGAGGGGCCGTTTGGCGACCATACCGGATACTACACTCTCAAGGAGCCGTATCCCGTCATGGATGTTACCGCTGTGACGATGAAACAGAACCCGGTCTATCAGGCTACAGTAGTAGGCAAGCCTCCTCTGGAGGATAAATATATGGGGTGGGGTACGGAGCGAATCTTCTTGCCGCTTCTAAAGACTACCGCCCCGGATCTGATAGATTATCATATGCCCGAAAACGGAGTTTTTCACAATCTCATTATGGCCAAGATGCAGACACACTACAAAGGGCATGCGAGGCAGTTCATGCACGCCTTTTGGGGTGTAGGGCAGATGAGCTTTGTCAAGCATGCCCTGTTCGTCGGCAGTGAAGCTCCGGAGTTGACGGAGTATGAGGCTCTTACGGAACATATATTAAACAGGGTGTCGCCTGAGCGGATTTTGATTACTGACGGCATCGTGGATGCTCTCGATCATTCCAGCCCCGAGACGCTTGTAGGTGGAAAACTGGGACTGGATGCTACCGGTGGCGAGATAGAAGAGGGGGTAGAGTCTCTTCTTGATGATGAGAAGCTTCTGGATGCTATGAGGGCGATCGACGATAGTGTAGTTGGACTTAGGCAGTACTTTACCCATACCAAAAACCCGGTTGTCGTAGTCACATACAAAAAGAGTCGGTGTTTGCAGGAGTTTTTCGATGAAGCGGCCTCTTTGCACAGACACATTAAGATTCTTGTAGTGGTGGATGCCGAGCGAAACAGTCTGGATAATGTCTATATGCTCGTCTGGAGGGTGACGAACAATATAGATGCGCTACGCGACGTAAGGAAAGAGCCATTCATCATGATAGACGCTACAGATAAAAACGAGCTCGACGGTTACAAGAGGGAGTGGCCCGGCGATGTTGTGTGTGATGAAGAGGTACTGAAATCTCTTCGTGAAAGAGGGCTGTTGGATATAGACGAGGCCTTTATAGAGAGATTCGGTCTGCTTTAGTCGGTACTCTTTTTCACCTCTTTCAGCCACTCAATAATATCATTCACTATCTTCTCTGTCGCCGTATTCAGTGCGGCGACTCCGCCTTTGGCATCTTCGGTTTTTGCCGGTATACTCTCTTGAAAAAGTCCTGTCGCCATGCTTTTTGCATCTTTGCTTCTGATCAGTGACGCCAAAACGACAACTCTGCCTTTCGACGGTTTGCCGCTGCTGAAGTCCTGCGCAAAATCGAGAATGGATATTTCCAGAACGGTTTTTGTATCCGCTGCCGATTCGCTTGATGCTATACTTTCTGCAATACCAGATCTTTTCAGTGCGAGCAGAAGCTTCGCCTCGAACATCGAATCGACCGAATCGTACCATCTGCTAAAGCTGTACGGCTGTTTTTTGAAGTTTTCATCTATATAGTAGATGGAGGTGCTTTCGCCGACTCTTGACGAGTTTGCAAATGTGACTCTCAAGGATTCGAACTTGGGT
>JAMONQ010000182.1 GCA_027065635.1 Campylobacterales bacterium
ACTCCCGTATACTACCAGTGTCGTATCGCTCGTTATGAAGTCGCCGGCCGTACCGCTATCCTCGCTTATCGAACCTATACTTACGAAAGGTGCAGCCGTATCTACAAAAAAGTCGCTCTTCTCTTCTGTTACCGTAACATTGCCGGCCTGGTCGGTTCCCGTGACGAAAACCTCTATCTTGCCGTCAGGATCCGCTGCCAGCTCACTGCCCGGGACATCTATAGAGAAGCTGCCATCCTCCTCTATCTCTCCCGCAAACTCCTTTCCGTTAACCGCTACAACTACTTTGTCTCCCGGAGAAAATTCGCCGCTTACCTTTCCGTTTATCTGTACGTCGGACTGGGACTCCAAGCTATTGATAACCCCGTCACCGGATATCGGTTCAAGATCTACGGAGAGTTGCGGCGCAACTGTATCTTTTACTATCGTATCTTCATAGCGTATAGACTCCTCTTCTGGAGATACAGTATCCATCACCACCTTAATATCGCCATCTTTCAATGAGGAGATATCGACCCCTTCTATCCTGAGCTTACCTGTCGCCGGATCGTACTCTATTTCGGACATGGGGATCTCTACGATATCTATGCCATCGGTAATAAACACTCTCTCTATCGAACTGCCGGGATCTACCTGTGCTACGATCGCAAGATTGCCGGATTCGGCACTGTTGACATAACCGTCACCGTTTGCATCTTTGAAGTCGACACTGTTTTGCGGCACTACGGGAGGCGGAGCCACAGGAAGAGGCGGCTGGTTCAAGGGCGGCTGCGGTGCAACCGGAGCAGTCACCTGAACTATGGTAGTCTGAACCGGCATAGCTGTGAAAATTGCGGCGATACCTCTATCTACCCCCGCAAAGGGATCCCACTCCCCGCTAAGCGTATAGCTGTGAGACGGAGGATTCAACAGCGACGACTTTGCATTTGCGCTGTTGCCGCTTTCGGTAGCAAACCTATCCCCATCGCCGTGAGAGTCAGGAAGCACATCCGCTTCCCCCAAAGCGGTCTCATCTACATCCAGATCGCCAAACTCCTTCAGCAGTTCATCGATCGGGTCGCTCTCATCGGCTGCCGTACCGACATCTGTCAATACAGATTTCGCATCCGCTTCACGAAGACTCGAATCAGCTATCAAGGCTTCGGTACCGACAACACTGTCATCGATTATTATCTCCACCTTGCCGCTGAAAACCAGCTCGTCATCGCCTGTTTTCATATCTATCACCAGCTTTTGGGAGAGATCTTTCGATGGGTTGTATATATAGTCATATTCAAATACAGGATCACCGCTTTTGAGCTTGCGGATGGAGCCGTCAATTCCTTTTACATAGAATGTACCTTCTGCAGACTTTACGTATCCTACGATTTTTGCCATCACAAAATCCTTCTTATACTATTTTTTTTGGATATTAGCAGAGAAAAAGTGTAGATTTCAATTGTACTCCGGTACAATAAAACCTTTACATCCCTTTGGCTTTCAGCACAAGCTCCACCCTGCCGTTTACGCCGGCCTTCTCATATATATTTCCAAGATGCGCCTTGACGGTTCTTACTGTAATACCCATAATGTCGGCAATTTCACTATTGCTTTTCCCATCCAGCAAAAAAGAGTACAACTCTTTCTCTCTCGGCGACAACAGTTCGACAAAATAGGGGGCATCGACATGCGAGTCGCTGCGAATCGAGCCGCCGACTCTTCCTACAAGAGAGTATACAAACTCCGGAAACAGCCAGATATTTCCCTCTTCTACAGTCTCGATACAGGAGAGGAAGTGCACCCTCTGCATATACGAGTTACCGTATCCCCTGACCCCGGCAGCCAGCAAATACTCTGCCGTTTTGATTTTTGGCGCACTTTGCAATGCTACAAACCTGGCCCCGGCTCTACCTTCGCCTCTCTTCAGATACTCGAGCAGACTCTTCCCGACACTGTCAAAGTCCACGACAACCACCTCATCACCGTCGGAAATACTGCCCGCTATCTTCACATCATAGCCGACAAGAAATCTCTCCCACCTGTTCAACAGAGAAATATCGTCACCAAAAAGCACTACTTTCATTGTCGTATCAATGCTCCGTAAATATATAGTCATGACTTCGCACGACCGGGCTTATCAGATACTGCAAAATTGTTTTTTTACCGGTTACTATATCGGCATTTACCACCATTCCCGGAATTATCTTGAGTTTCTCTTCGCCGGATTTGAGATAGTTTTTGTCAGTCTCTATCCTGACTATATAGAATGTCTTTTCATTCTTGTCTGTAACGGTATCAGGGCTTATGGCGACGACCTTGCCTTCAAGGCCTCCGTATATGGCGAAGTCGTATGCGGTAAATTTAACTATAGCCTTTTGTCCGGGATAGATAAACGCAATATCCTTGGGGCTTACCTTGACCTCGGCTATCAACCTCTTGTCGATCGGTACTATCTCGACCAGATCCATACCGGGCCTGACAACCCCGCCGATCGTATTGACATAGAGCTTTTTCACTATCCCTTCCACAGGAGACTTTACAAGCGTCCTGTTTACCGTATCCTTGAACGCTCTTATCTTTTGGGAAACCCTCTCCATCTCCCCTATAGCTTCACTCATCTCCTTTTCCGATCTCGATCTAAACTCCAGCTCCGTCGCCCTGATCTTGCTCTTTATCTCCTCGATGGAAGATTCTATTCTGGGGATCGAACCCTCAACACTCTCGATCTCCGTCAAAATAGAGTTGGCCTCTCTTTGCAGCTTCAAAAAGTCGACCTTCGACTTGACACCCTCCTTGACCATCGGCTCACTCATCTTTATCTCTTCTTTTATCAGGGAGTAGCCTCTCTTTAGGTTTTTCAGCTTCCGTTTCGCCTCTTTAAGCTGCTCTTCATGCTGTCTTGTCTGCGCTTTCAAAGCCTCTATCTGGGCATTCAGTCTCTGCGTATTTGCAATGTAGAGACTCCTCTCCCTCTCTATAAGCTCCGGATACTTTTTGGCAAACTCGCTATCGTATCGAAGCTCGCCTCCTCTCGCTTCCGCCTCGAGCCGTCCGACTCTTGCCAAAAGCTCGTTGTATCTGCTCAAATATCCGGCCAGTTCCGATCTGGATTTGATATTTTTGATCTTCAAAAGAGCATCACCCTTTTTTACCGACTCCCCCTCCGAGACAAGGATCTCCTCCACTATCCCGCCTTCGAGGTTCTGGAGTATCTTGTTTTCTCCAGAAGGAACTATCTTCCCTTCCGATCTTACTATCTCGTCCACTTTGGCTATGGAAGCCCAAAGAAGAAACAGCACCGCGCTAAAGAGCCAGAAATAGAGCAAAACCCTGCTTCTTTTCGGTGTAGTATGAAGCACGGCGGAGCCGAGACTCTCCAGATACTCCAGCTCTCTTTCGGAAATAGTCTCTTTTTTACGAGACATCGGATCTTCCTTTCAATGAAGCGAGCACTTCCTCTTTCGGGCCGTCCATATATACCTTTCCCTCATGCATCACTATCACCCTGTCGACCGCCTCCAGGATAGAGAGTTTTTGCGTACTGATCAATACGCTTTTATCTTCAAAAACACTCTTTAGATTATCTATCAATCTTCTCTCGCTGATTTGATCCATAGCGTTGGTAGGCTCATCCATTATTACTATGGAAACATCCCTCGCGATCGCCCTGGCTATCGCTACGCTCTGCTTCTGCCCGCCGGAGAGCCCGACACCCTGCTCTCCGATCACCATCTCGTAACCTTTTGGATGCCTGGTTACAAACTCGTGAACACCGGCTGCTTTTGCAGCTTTCATCATCTTCTCGTCACTCATGTAGGCATTGGCATACTTGAGGTTCTCTTTCATCGTTCCTCTGAAAAGTTTTACGTGCTGATCGACATAGGCAATACTTGAACGCAAGTCTGCCGGATCGATCTGCTTTATATCGATATCGTCAATGAGAATCGAACCGGAATCGGGATCGTACAGATGCATTATCAGTTTCAGCACTGTACTTTTGCCGGAGCCTATCCGCCCTATGATTCCCACCTTCTCCCCCGGCTCGATTTTAAACGAGACACCGTCCAGAGCTCTTTTCTCTTCGCCGGGATAGGCAAATACCACATTCTTGAACTCTATCTTTCCTTTGAAGGCGGGCTTTTGGACAAACTCCTTGGCCTCCGGCCTCTCTACAGGCTTGTTGACAATATCTTCGATCATTCTGTATACGCTTTTGACATCCTCAAAGTTCGCTATCAACGATGCTGCCTGGCCCATAGGGGCGACACTTCTTGAAACCAGAATGACGATAGCTATCAGATCCCCCATCGTCATGAGACCCTCTTTTATCAGATAGACTCCGACGACCACTACGAAAACTGTATTAAACTGTACCAAAAACGATGTAACAGCCGGCAGGGAGGCCGAAAGCAGCCTTGCGGCGAGGCTCTTTTGGGCAAGCTCTCCCGCAGCCTCCTCCCACTGCCACTGCACCCGGCCGGAAGCACCGAGCGTCTTGACGGTATCGAGGTTGTGCAGAGCCTCTACGAGTATGCCGTTTTTGTGGGCCGCCGCCTTGTGTGTCTGCTCTATTCTCCTGTAAAGCGGCTTTCTAAGTGCAAAAGCGTATCCGAGTATCAAAACGATGGTTACAAGCGGCACCCAGACGATCGCTCCGCCAAGATACCAGATGACGCACAGAAATATGATAGTAAACGGTATGTCTATAATGGATGTAAGAGTCGCCGACGTCAGAAATGATCGAATCGAATCGAAGTCTTTCAGATTGCTCGCGAAAGAGCCGATAGATTTTGGCATCGCCTCCATCTTCATATCAAGCACTTTTTCGAAGATTACGGAAGACATTATCACATCCGACTTTTTGGCCGCAATCTCCAAAAAGTATGTCCTGGTCAGCTTCAAAAAGAGATCTATTACATAGATTGCGATAACCCCTCCAGCAAAATACCATAGGGTCTCTATCGCCTGGTTTGGTATCACCCTGTTGTATACGGTTCTTGTAAACAGAGGAGTTGCAAGGACAAACAGATTGACGAGAATGGATGCGAATATCACATCCTTGTAAATACCGTATGAGTACTTGATGCTGTCCCAAAACCAGTGCCTGGCATCGAGCTTCAGCCTGTCGCGCCTCCCCTCCCCGTAGTCATAGATTCGCTTCAATAAAAAACCGAAGCCCGTATACTCCTTTTCGAGCTTTTCCGTATCTACCCACTCCTGGGTCTCACCGGCATCGGGAATTACAATCTTCGCTTTTTTCCCGTCTTCGCTGAAAGCCTCCAGTATACAGGCTTCCCTGTTTTTCAGGAGAATGATCATCGGCAGAAAAAGCGACGATATCTCCGAAAGATCTTTCTTTACCAGAGTCGACCTCAGGCCCGCCCGTTCCGCCGCACGCGACATTAGCCCTCTTGCCTTGTCTATATTGAAAAGGACAGGTCGACCATCCTCCTCTTCAAGCGGCAGTCCGTGCGTCAGGGAGTCGGCAGAATACGGCTTGTGATAAAGCTTCGTAAAAAGTACAAGAGATTTTAAAAGGGGATCGTAACCGATCTCTTTTTCGCTATCCATATATCCTATCTCTCAATATCTGTGCTCCTCTCGCTCTTTTGCAGTCCAACCTCGAGATTCCTCAAAAACCGCTCGTTTCTCTCTACCTGATAAGTCTCTTCGCTATCCTTTTCTACGCGACTCCGCTTTGCAAGAGCCACCCTCGCCAGATACTCCTTGTTTCTATCCACAACCGAAGGTACCATCAGGCCCATAGCATCCAAAATCCTGTATCCGGCAAACAAAAGGTCATATTTCGTAGTGACGATTTGCGATTTGGCGTTTATCAGATCGTTTTGCGCGGAAAGTAGATCCAAAAGCGATCTTCGCCCCATCTCATACTCTTTTGAATATAGCCTCAATGTATTTGTCGC
>JAMONQ010000183.1 GCA_027065635.1 Campylobacterales bacterium
CGGACCCATGAAGGCCTTGCTTTTGACCTCCACGATATCGCCTATCCTTATTCCAAGCGCGTCCAGCCGGCACTTGAAGTCGTCGCAGTCGCGCTCGAAACCTTTTATCTTTACAGTTTCACCCGGTTTGGCATCACTTAGGCGCATCGGATTTCGGCGTCCTTCTGATGCGGATTCCCAGCTCTTTGAGCTGCTCTTCGTCGACCGGGCCCGGCGCGTGTGTCAGCAGACAGGTCGCACTTTGGGTTTTCGGGAAGGCGATGACGTCGCGGATGCTCTCCTTCTTGCCCAGCAGCATCATCAAACGGTCGAAACCGAGCGCGAAGCCGCCGTGCGGCGGTGCTCCGAATTTGAGCGCATCGAGCAGAAAGCCGAATTTTTCGTCGGCCTCCTCTTCGCTTATGCCGAGCATTTTAAAGACTTTTCGCTGAATATCCAATTTATGGATACGGATACTGCCGCCGCCGAGCTCTATGCCGTTTAGAACCACGTCGTAGGCGATTGAATCTATCGCTTCTATATCCTCTTCATCGATATTTTTGGGCATCGTGAATGGATGGTGGAGAGCCTTTAGATGCAGTTCTCCCTCTTCGAGTTCGAACATCGGGAAATCTACCACCCAGACAAACTCCAGTCGCTCTTCGTCTATCATGTTCAGCCGTTTCGCGACTTCGACTCTGAGGCGTCCCATGTAGTCCCAGACTATCTTGCGCTCGCCCGCACCGAAGAATACGATATCTCCTACCTGCAGATCGAGCCTCGACTTCATGGTCTCTATCGCCTCTTCGGAGAGGAACTTCAGGATGGGACCCTTGAGCCCCTCCTCCTTGACCTGAATATAGGCGAGTCCTTTCGCGCCGAATTTCGATACGAAGCTCTCCAGCTCCTTGATCGTCTTTCTCGAGAATGCGTTGTCGCCGCCCGGCACCTTGAGCGCTTTTATTCTGTTGAGTTTTTTGTACTGTGCTATTTCGGCGAAGATCGGAGAGTCGCACCCTTCGAACAGATCGATCACGTCGACCAGCTCGAGGCCGAAGCGAAGATCCGGCCGGTCGTTGCCGTACTTCTCCATCGATTCGCGGTAGGTTATACGGTTGAAGGGAGTGGAGATTTCGCGGCCGCATGCCGAGAAGATCGCGGCGAGCAGATCCTCGGCCACCTTCATCACATCTTCCTGATCGCAGAAGCTCATCTCCACGTCGATCTGGGTGAACTCAGGCTGGCGGTCGGCACGCAGATCCTCGTCGCGGAAACATTTGGCTATCTGGAAATAGCGGTCGAAACCGGCGACCATAAGCAGCTGCTTGAAGAGCTGAGGCGACTGGGGCAGGGCGTAGAATTCGCCGTTGTGAACACGGCTGGGGACCAGATAGTCGCGTGCGCCTTCCGGCGTCGATTTGGTCAGGATAGGTGTTTCGACCTCCAGAAAGCCGAGTGAGTCCAGGAGGTTTCTGGCGGCTATCGCGGCTTTGGAGCGGAGCCGGAATGTATCGTACATCTGCTTCTGGCGCAGGTCGAGATAGCGGTAGCGCAGACGTATATCTTCGCCGACGTTGGGATCGCCCAGCGTAAACGGCATCGGCTCGCTTCTGTTTTCGATCTCGAGATCATCTATGACCACTTCGATCTTTCCGGTTTCGAGTCGAGGGTTTTCGAGCCCCTCTCCCCGAAGGCGGACCTTGCCTTTCGCGATGACGACAAACTCGTCTCTAATTTGTGAAGCGACTTTATGGGCCTGTTCGTTGTCGGCAGGATCGCATACAAGCTGAATGAGGCCGCTTTTGTCGCGCAGGTCTATGAAGATGACGCCGCCATGGTCTCTGTAGCTGTTTACCCAGCCTGCCAGCGTCACCTCTTCGCCGACGCTCTTTTCGTTAAGATCGGTACAGTAGTGTGTTCGCAAATCTGATCTCCGGTTTCCGGGCGAGTCGTGCCCGTGGTGTTTGATTTCCGCAAGGGTTTTGAAGCTATGCGGTAATAGTGGCGCGATTATATCAAAACCAAACTTATTTTTTGTTAGAATCTTTCAGAGTTTTGGCTATGTTTCCAAAAGAGTCACGCTTCAGAGCGACAAGAAAAAGGCAGACTGTGCAAACCACCCTTCGAATCAAACGTGTCGGTATCGTTCTCAGGCCCTCCACACCGGAGCTGAAGGCTCTTTTTTACCAGGTCAAGAGCGCTTTTGAAAGACATGGTGCCGAGGTACTCATAGATGCCATCAGCGCCGGCATGATCGGTGTACTCGGCCAGGAGTTCTCCGCAATGTGCGACAAAAGCGACATTCTGGTCTGTATCGGCGGAGACGGTACTCTCATCTCTCTCGCAAGAAGAAGTTACAGCTATCACAAGCCCATACTCGGAATAAACGCGGGTACGCTCGGTTTTCTGGCCGATATAAATCCGGCCGAGACGGACGCTTTCATCGACAAGCTATACGAGGGAGAGTTCCGGATCGACGAGAGGATGATGATAGAGGGGGTGCTTTCCGGCACGAAAGAGCGCAAGGAGCTCTACTCGTTCAACGACATCGTAATAAGCCGTCCATCCATTTCGAAGATGGTCAATATCGACGCGTATATCGATAAGAAGTGGTTCAATACCTATTTCGGAGACGGTCTTATCGTTTCGACGCCTACGGGCTCTACCGCATACAATCTCGCCGCGGGAGGTCCGGTCACGTTTCCGCTTACGGACGCCTTCATCCTCACTCCCATATGCCCGCACTCTCTGACGCAGCGTCCGCTTGTGATTCCTGCCGATTTCGAGATAGAGATAAAGACTCCCGACAAGGAGTCGCTGGTGATTATAGACGGTCAGGAGCAGTACGAGTTCGGACCGGAGGATTCTCTTTTGATCCGCAAGGCTCCAATAGGCGCCAGACTCATCCACCGTATGGAACGCAACTACTTCGACGTACTGCGAGAAAAACTCTCATGGGGGCAGGGGCGATGATAGAGAGGTTTTATGCAAAGAGTCTTGTAGGTTTCGACAGAATCGATCTGGATCTCGTGCCGGGCCTTATAGCGATAACCGGCCCAAGCGGTGCCGGAAAGTCGGTATTTATGGGCTCCTTGCTCGCACTTTTCGGGCTGGACGATGTGCAGGCGGAGCTTTCGGAAGCTGTTTTGAGGCGGAGTGATATGCTCGAGCTCGGCAGTTACGAAGCCGATGAAGATGATATCACCGTACGTGCCGTAAAGAGGGAGAAGGTCAGATACTTTCTAAACGATCTGACGATCTCCAAAAAGCGTCTCAAAGAGATGATGCGACCCGTTGTAGGGCATATAGCGCAGCGCAGCGACAAGGAGCTGTCGCCGAAACTTATGCTCGATATCGTCGATGCCATGGCCGCCTTCAACGATCCGGGTTTTACGGAGCGCAAGAGAGCGTTCGAGGAGCTTTATGAAAATTATCGCCGAAAGAGCCGAAAACTCGAAGAGATGCGGCAGGACGAGAAGAGGGTGAAGGAGCTTATCGAGTTTGCCGAGTTCGAGATAGCCAAGATAGACGAGATCGCTCCGAAGCCCGGAGAAGACGAGGAGCTGATGCGGATAAAGCGAAAACTCTCCAGAAAGGAGAAGATCGGCGAAGCCATATCCAGAGCCTCCAGAATTTTCGAGGCCGAGTCCGACGTCCATGAAGCGTTGGGCCTTATCGAGAGTGATACGGTGCTTTTCGACGAAGCCATGAATACGCTTCGAAACGAGTTCGAGCGCGCCGAAGAGATGCTCGAAGAGCTCGAAGAGATCGATGTGGAGAGTGTGCTCGACCGAATAGAGGAGCTGGCCTCCTTGAAGCGACGATACGGATCGATAGAGGAGGCTCTGGCCTACCGTGACGAAAAGATCGGGGAGCTGGAGTATTACAGAAATCTCGACCACGAACTCGGCGGGCTCGAGAGCGAGGTGGAGGCTCTTTCGCTCGCCGTTACCAAAGAGGCCGAAAATCTGAGCTTTGCGAGAAAAGAGGCTTCCAAAAAGGTGGAGCGGCTTGTAAACGGCTATCTCGAGCAGCTTCGCATGCCGCCTCTTCGCATGGAGCTTGTTCGCAAGCCTTTGGATGTCAGCGGTATCGATTCCGTCTCGATAGATCTTCAGGGCTCCGGTATCGAGACTATAAGCGGCGGAGAGTTCAACAGGATCAGCCTGGCTCTGCTTCTTTGCAGAAGCGAATTGGCCGGTGCGGAGGGGATACTTCTCGTGGACGAGATAGACGCCAATGTGAGCGGAGACGAGTCCATAGCGATAGCCAGGCTCCTGAAGGCCCTGGCGAAAAACTACCAGGTGATAGCGATTTCCCATCAGCCGCATCTGAGTGCGGCCGCTACGCAGCATCTGCTGGTGAGAAAAGAGGATGGCGAGAGCGTGGTCAGGGTTTTGGATCCCGAAGAGAGGGTGGAGGAGATTTCGAGAATGATCGCGGGAGAGTCCGGAATGGCCGAAGCGACGAAGCTCGCCAAGAAGATTCTGAAAGAGTTTGCATCCTGACGGAAAGAGGATGATCCGTCGAAGAGGCCGATAAGGCACTTTTTGAAATTTGTTAGGGAGAGTTCAGGTCAAATGATTATAGATACACATTGTCATCTCGACGACAGCCGTTTTGAAAACGATCTTGGCGAAGTGATCGATCGTGCGAAGTCGAAAGGTATACTTGGCATTCTCATTCCGGGTGCCGATCCGGATTCGCTCCGAAGAGCCAGGGAGATTTCGCACGAGTTTCCGGAAGTCTACTATGCGGCCGGCGTTCACCCATACGATATACACAAATATGACGAAAAGACTCTTTTGGAGTATCTTGAAGATCCCAGATGTATAGCGGTCGGAGAGTGCGGGCTCGATTACTACCGGCTTCCCGAAGAGGAGCAGGAAGCGAAAGAGAATATCGCGATGCAAAAGCGTATTTTCGCAGCCCAGATAGAGCTCGCGAAGCGGGTGAAAAAGCCGCTTGTCGTTCATATTCGCGATGCGAGCGGCGATGCGATGGAGCTTCTTTTGGAGTATGGTGCAAAGGAGGTGGGCGGTGTGCTTCACTGCTACAACGCCGACGAGCGGCTTTTGAAGCTCGCCGATAGCGGTTTCTACTACGGTATCGGCGGTGTGCTCACCTTCAAGAATGCAAAAAAGCTGCCTCGGGTTTTGCCAAAGATTCCGAAAGATAGAATCGTCGTGGAGACAGATGCGCCGTATCTTGCGCCGCACCCGTTCAGAGGAAAACGTAACGAGCCTGGATATACGGTTCATATAGTGGAGAAAATTGCCGATACTCTTTCGATGAGCTATGATGAGGTCGCCGCTTTGACGACCCAAAACGCCAAGAGACTCTTTAAAGAGTTTTCTACGCTCGAAGATGGTATACTTATATAGATTCTGGCCTGTGGAGCCTGCAAGAGTTCGATTTTTGGAGAGGGTGTGAAATATCTGCTGCTTCTGTTTTTGACCGCGGGGACGATCCTGAACGCTTCTCTTTATGTAGAACCGCAATACGGTGACGACATAAAGGTACTTCAGACTCTCGACATAGACCCATCGTTTCTCGGTGATCCGATCTTCTTGCAGCTCAAAAACGATCTTTCGACGGTGAAGAAAGATCACTACGTTCGTATGCTCGAGCGTGGTGCGCTCTATATCCCTACATTGAGAAAGATGATCCACGACAGTGGGATCCCTCCGGTTTTTCTATATATGGCCATGGCGGAGTCGCATTTCGACGCGAGGGCTCTCTCTCACGCCAAGGCATCGGGGATCTGGCAATTCATGCCCGAAACGGCGAAGAGGTACGGTCTTAGAATCGATCGATACATAGACGAGCGACGCGATCCGGTACGTTCTACCGAAGCGGCGATAGCCTATCTGAAAAGGCTATACAAGCTTTTCGGGAAGT
>JAMONQ010000184.1 GCA_027065635.1 Campylobacterales bacterium
GCTATGTTCTCTCTACTCAGTGACAGACCGAGTGTTGTGAGAAACTATCTAAGGGCGGAAGATACTCTCTGCACCCTGGAGATTGTCAAACAGCTTGGAGCCGAAGTGGAAGAGGAGGGGCAAAGATTCGTGATAACTCCTCCGCAAACCCTTTCGGAACCGGACGATGTGCTTGACTGCGGCAATTCCGGGACGGCTATGCGTCTTTTTTGCGGTCTGATGAGTTCCGTGGATGGGCATTTCGTACTTACCGGCGACAAGTATTTAAGAAGGCGTCCTATGAAGCGGGTTACAGAACCGCTCAGACAGATAGGTGCAAGAATCGACGGCAGAGAGGATGGAAACCTCGCTCCGTTGTGTATTCGCGGAGAGAGGCTCAAGTCGTTCAACTACGAAAGTCCGATAGCGTCGGCACAGGTAAAGAGTGCAATGATACTGGCCGCTTTGAGGGCTGAGGATGTATGTACCTATACGGAACCTGAGCTTAGCCGTGATCATACGGAGAGGATGCTAAGAGGTATGGGAGCGAATATCGAGAGTTGGGATACCATTACGATAGAACCTATGATAAAACCGCTTGAACCTCTCGATATCACGGTGCCGGCAGATCCTTCGAGCGGCTTTTTCTTTGCCGTAGCCGCCGCTATTGTACCCGGAAGCCGTGTAGTCATAGAGAACGTTACGCTGAATCCGACCAGAACTGAGGCATACAGGGTTTTGCAAAAGATGGGTGCACGAGTCGAATTTGATGAAAAAGAGAACAGATACGAGCCGATTGGCGACATAACAGTAATCTATGACGGAAAACTGAAAGCCGTAGATGTCGGTGAACGTATTTCATGGCTCATAGACGAGCTTCCTGCACTCTCGATAGCCATGGCTGTTGCGGAAGGAGAGAGTACGGTAAAAAACGCTTCCGAACTTCGTGTAAAAGAGTCTGATCGTATAAGCTGCGTGATAAACGGACTCAAAAGGTGCGGAATCGAGTGTAACGAAACCGAAGATGGATATACAATTGTGGGCGGAGAGTTGAAGTCGGCTGAAATCGACAGTTGCGGCGATCATAGGATCGCCATGAGTTTTGCCATAGCCGGTCTTTTGGCCGATATGAAGATAGAAGATGTGGCATGTATCGAGACATCCTTTCCCAACTTCGTAGAGTTGCTGGGATCTTTGACGGAGGTGAAGGTTTGGAGATAGAGATTGCCAAGAGTTACGGATTCTGTTTCGGTGTCAAAAGGGCGATAAAGATTGCCGAAGAGAATCCCGGCAGTTCGACGCTGGGGCCTCTTATTCACAACAATATGGAGATAGAACGCCTGGAGAGGGACTTTAATGTTTCGCTCGCTACGTCACTCGACGATGTAAAGGATGGAGAGGCTACGGTTATCAGAACTCACGGTATTCCGAAAGAGGATCTCAGGATACTCAAGGAAAAGGGCGGTAAAGTTATTGACGCTACATGCCCGTTTGTTACAAAACCGCAGCAGATCGTCGAACAGATGAGCGAAGAGGGGTATGATATAGTGATTTTCGGTGACGTGAACCATCCCGAAATAAAAGGTGTGATGAGTTACGCTACTGGGCCGGTCTACGCCGTACTCGGAGTGGATGATGTAGAAAAGCTGCATCTGAAAGAGCGCGTGGCGCTGGTTGCCCAGACAACCAGAAAGATAGAGATCTACAACCAGATTGTAAACTATCTTGTGCCGAGACATAAAGAGGTAAGGGTCTTCAATACTATATGCAACGCCACCTTCGAAAATCAGGATGCAGCCAGAGACCTTGCGCAAAGAGCGGATGTAATGGTCGTAATAGGCGGCAAACAGTCTTCAAATACAAAGCAGCTCCATTCGATATGCAAGAGCTTTTGTAAAGACTCTTATCATATAGAGTCGGAATCGGAGCTTCGTCGTGAGTGGTTTGAGGGTAAAAAACTTTGCGGTATAACGGCCGGTGCATCCACACCGGAGTGGATTATCGAAAGGATAATTGGCAAAATAAGAGAATTTAAAGTATAATACCGCATTTAAAATCGGAAAAGGAATCAGGTATGGACAAGGCCTCAATGGAAGAGTTTGAGAACATGGAGGAAGACTTCGCGTCGATGCTCGACGCGTACGAGAAAAAGGAGCAGGGCGGAAGTATCACTGACGGCGTAATTGTAGAGATTCGTGAAAACGACAACCAGGCGCTTGTGGATGTCGGAAGAAAGCAGGAAGCGGCAGTCAACCTGGATGAGCTGAAAAACGAAGACGGCAGCTTCAAGTTCAATGTCGGAGACACTATTCCCGTAGTGATTACAGGCTACAGAAACGAGCGGCCGCAGGCATCCTATCTCAAAGCTATTCGCAAGGCGAATGTCCGTAAGTTCATTGAGGAGCATGAGGCTGATGCCGAAAATATGCTCGTGGAGGGCAAGGTGGTCCGCAAAAACCGTGGCGGCTATTTCGTAGTGGGCGATGAGATAGAGTTTTTCATGCCTATGAGCCAGGCGGCGTTTGCCATGGGTAAAAACCCGATCGGAAAAGAGATCAAAGCGGCTATATTGAAACTCGATAAAGAGCGTGATTCCATCGTTATCTCAAGAAGAAAATATCTCGACACTCTAAGAAAAGAGAGAAAAGAGATAATAGACAGGCTCATGGAAGAGGGCAAGGTCGTAGAGGGCGTTATCAAAAAGATCACCAGTTACGGAATGTTTGTAGATGTCGGCGGAGTCGAAGGGCTCGTACACTATAGCGAAATCAGCTATAAAGGCCCGGTAAATCCGGCTACTATTTACAAAGAGGGAGATAGAGTCGAGGTAAAGGCCATCGCTTATGACCCCAAAAAGAGGCACCTCTCGCTATCAATCAAACAGACCATGCCTGATCCGTGGGAAGAGATTATCGAGCAGCTCGAAGAGGGTGACGCGATCAAAGTGACAGTCAGCAATATAGAGCCTTACGGCGCATTTGTCGATCTGGGTAACGATATAGAAGGGTTCCTTCACGTTTCGGAAGTCTCGTGGGACAAGGATATAAAAAATCCGAAAGATTATCTGAGTGTCGGTGATGAGATAGATGTTGAAGTCATCGAGATAAATCCTGAAACGAGAAGATTGAGAGTCTCTTATAAAAACCTTCAGCCGAAACCTTTCGAAGAGTTTCTTCAAAACTTCAAAGAGGGTGATATAGTAAAAGGTACGGTCACTTCACTTACCGACTTCGGAGCTTTTGTACGTATAGGAAAAGTGGAAGGTCTTCTTCACAACCAGGATGTCTCCTGGGAGAAGGGTGCGAAGGCCAGAGACCTTTTGAACAAAGGTGACGAAGTAGAAGTGAAAATCATAAAGATCGATCCCCAGCAAGAGCGAATAAGCCTAAGCAAAAAAGCTCTCGAAGAGAGTCCTATCGACCGTTTCGCCAAAGAGCATAAAGTCGGAGATATTGTCAAAGGCAAAGTCAGGGACGTCAAAGACTTTGGCGTTTTCGTCGAGATCGAAAACGGTGTGGATGCACTTATCAGAAAAGAGGATGTCGCACCGCTCAAGATGGAGGAGATCAACAAAGGTGACGAGATAGAAGGGGTTATCGTTATGCTCGATCCCGCTTCAAACAAAGTCAGACTCTCCGTACGGCGCCTTGAGCGACAAAAAGAGCGTGATGCTTTAAATGAAATCAACAGCAGTGAGGATCGTCTTACAATCGGAGATATAATCAAAGATCAACTTTAAGAGAACGGATGAACCGCCTGTTGATTCTCCTTTTCGGAATTGTTTCAACAACGGCGGTTCTTATACTGCTTATACTCCTTTATAGATATGCCAGTCAGGGTGAAGAGAGGATCTATACCGATAATGGCGAAACACATCTACTTGCAGGCGGAACTGAACGAACAGTCTATGATGAAAGAAAGTGGCTGAAAGACCTCGCTTCCAGAAAAAAACCGACTTACAGTTATGCCGTCAGCGAGGTGGAGATATCTCTCCCTTTGAAGAAGAAGCCTCGACCCAGGACTTCGTTTAGACTGATTCTTAAGAATCTCGACGGATACAAGATGTTCTGCGTAAGGCAGCTTTTTGAGCGCAACGGAATAGATTTTGCCGTCTATAAAAGGGATGGAAAGGCACTACTGATGATAAACGATATAGATATGAACGATCAGAAACGCATCGTTGATATGGTGCGTGAATATGATGTCGAAACAAAAATAGAAAAATATATAAAGGATTAGGATGCAAAAGCATACGATTATGGTCTGCGACCACATTCACGAAAGCGGCCTCAATCTTCTAAAGTCCCAGCCGGATGTCAACTACATAAATGCCGCGGATCTGCCGAAAGATGAACTTCTAAAGGTTATAGATCAGGCGGATGTCGCTATTACCAGAAGTTCCACAGAGGTGAATGAAGCCTTCTTGCAGGCTGCGAAAAATCTCAAAGCCCTGGTAAGAGCAGGTGTAGGTGTCGACAATGTAGATATGGACGGATGCAGCAAAAGAGGAATAATCGTCATGAACGTTCCAACCGCAAACACGATAGCGGCGGTTGAGCTTACGATGGCGCATATGCTCTCTTGTATGCGAGCCTTTCCGTACGCTCACAACGATCTCAAGATCGATCGTACATGGAAGCGTGAAAAGTGGTACGGTTATGAGCTGAAAGATAAAAAGCTCGGCATTATAGGGTTTGGAAACATTGGAAGTCGTGTCGGAAAGAGGGCGAAGGCTTTCGAAATGGATATAGTTACCTACGATCCATACATCGATCCCTCAAAAGCCACCGATCTCGGGATCGAGTATACCACCGATTTCGACGATATTCTCGCTTGCGACATAATAACTATCCACACTCCAAAGACTCACGAAACAATAGGAATGATCGGAGAAAAAGAGATCGAAAAGATGAAAGACGGAGTAGTTCTCATCAACTGTGCCCGTGGAGGACTGTATGATGAAGAGGCTCTGTACAAAGGCCTTGAAAGCGGTAAGATCCGTTTTGCCGGTATAGATGTTTTTGTAAAGGAGCCGGCAACCGATCATCCTCTTCTTGAACTCGACAATGTTACCGTCACTCCGCATCTGGGAGCGAATACACACGAGTCTCAGTACAAGATCGCTACCCAGGCGGCACAACAGGCCCTGGATGCGGCAAGGGGGATCAGTTTTCCGAATGCACTCAACCTTCCTATAAGAGAGAACGAAATTCCGGAGTTCGTAAAACCATATCTTGAGCTGATGCAAAAGATAGGATTTCTCGCCGCACAGGCAAACAGGGGAGCCATCAAGTCGCTCAAGATTACGGCGGAGGGAGATATAGGCGAATATCTGGACTCTTTGGCCACATTTGCCACGGTAGGTGCACTAAAAGAGGCGCTCGGTGAAATGATCAACTATGTCAATGCCGATTTCGTGGCAAAAGAGAGGGGTATCGAGGTTCATAAAGAGAGCAGTGCAAGCACCGGTGCGTACAAGAACAAGATTACGCTCAGGCTTACGACCGAGAAAGAGGTTACAGAGATATCGGGTACAATCTTCAACGACGATGTGCAGCGAATAGTTTCCATAAACGGTTTCGCTCTCGATATAGAGCCTAAGGGTAGAATGATTCTCTTCAAAAACACGGATGTTCCCGGAGTTATAGGAGATGTGGGACAGATTCTGGCGCGCCACAATGTAAATATTTCCGACTTCAGGCTCGGCAGAGACAGAAAAAAGGGTCTTGCGCTCGCCGTCATACTTGTAGATGACGATGTCAACGAAAAGGTTTTGAGTGAGCTGGATGCACTTGAGGCCTCTGTATATGTAAAGTATGTGATCCTCTGATTTTTACTTCTAAATTTCCACTTCAGCAATTTAT
>JAMONQ010000185.1 GCA_027065635.1 Campylobacterales bacterium
GGTTTGTGATCAGGTTGTCGCTGTCGCTCATGGCTATATCGGGCTTGCCGTTGAGAATGACATCCTTGATCGCAGCTTCGATCTCCTCTTTCTTGTCGGACTTTTCGAGCTTCTCCAAAAGATCGCCCAGCCCGAGATCAGGATCCACTCCGATCTTTTCGAACTCATCGGCATACTTTTCGAAGACATCCTTGAAAAAAATCTCCACTGCATGGCCAAACATGATAGGATCTGAAACCTTCATCATCGTCGCTTTGAGATGCAGCGACCAGATCAGATCTTTCTCTTTGGCCTCTTCTATCGTCTTCTGGTAGAATTCGCGCAGCTTTTTGGCCGACATAAAAGTCGCGTCAACCACTTCTTTATCCTCAACCTCGACCTCTTTGATTGTCTTGCCGTTGAGTTGAATGCTTATTACCTGCGTACCGTCCATAATGACCGACTTTTCATTGGCATAGAAGTCGCCGTCGCCACCCATGTGTGCAACGCGCGCCTTGCAGTCGGGAGCTACAGGCTTGAGGCGGTGCGGATGCTTTTGTGCATACTGCTTGACTGCTTTTGCGGCACGTCTGTCGGAGTTTCCTTCCCTAAGTACCGGGTTGACCGCGGAACCGAGGCAGACACTGTACTTTTGCTGGATACTCTTCTCCTCTTCAGTCTGCGGGTTTTCCGGATAATCGGGCAGGTCGAACCCTTTGTCCTGCAGCTCTTTGATGCACTCTTTAAGCTGTGTTACAGATGCAGAGATATTGGGGAGTTTGATGATGTTGGCTTCCGGTTTGTGGACCAGCTCGCCAAGTTTCGCAAGCTCATCTTCCATGAAACCGAATTGCGCAAGGACACGTCCTGCAAGGGAGATATCGCTCTGCTTGATATCTACTCCAGCCTCTTTGATGAAATTTTTGACAATCGGGAAAAGCGAATAGGTCGCCAGGGCCGGTGCCTCATCGATTTTCGTCCAGATAATCGTCGGGTTGGATGCCATAACTCTCTCCTTAAGTGATTTGTAGATTCTATAGTAGCAATCAATCTTTTAGTTCGTGATAAATAGCATGCCATTGGAGAGATAAGAGGAGTCACTGTTTCATTTTTTCACACTTTTTATAGCCCTCAAATGCGATTTGTAACTCTTTGTAAAGATATGCTTCCCGTTTTTTCCTTTGACAAAGTAGAGGTACTCTGTTTTTGCCGGCTTTATGGCAGCTTTGATCGCATCCAGTGAAACACTGCCGGCCGGATATGGAGGCAGCCCTGAAAACTTGTATGTATTAAAACGCGATCTATCCGACAATATCCGCTCTTTTGTAATCTTCTGATGAGAATAGCTGCCGTAGTTTAGAGCTCCGTCCATCTGTAGAGGCATCCTCTTTTTCAGTCTGTTGTAAATCACGGAGGAGACCAGCGGCATCTCTTCTGTATCAGCTGCCTCCTTCTGGATAATGGAGGCTATCGTTACATATCGAAACCATTTTTTGCTATTGTAGAGCCCGAAAAACTTTTTGGCCAGATTTTCGTGCCGGGCCATCGATCTTTTTACCAGATAGTAGATCAGATGCTCTTCACTGATCCCCATCGGTATATAATATGTATCGGGAAAGATTACGCCATCCGGGTATGGTGCATACTTTTCATAGGCTCCGTCGAGTTTTCGTTTGTCGAGGCGAAGCTGCTTTGCGAGAAGCCGGAAAAATATCTCTCTCGTCTCGCCTGGAATCAGGGTGATTTCAGTCATGGCCGCTTTTGCATGCGTAAGACGGTATAGCAGATCGCCTTTTGTAAGTCTTGTCGATCCTATATCTATCCACCCCTTTTGCGGATATCCGAAAAATCTTACAAGATACCTATCAAGTGCGTTAATATCCACTCCGTTTCTATTGAGATATGATATAATCGTCGCCACCGAACCGGCCGGAAGATAGATGACGCGACTGGTCTTGACCGGCTGGGCAAGATAATAGCAGAGCGACAATATGATTATTACTACGGCCAAAATACTCCACTCGACTATGCTGAAAATTTTCATGGCTCTTTTGGCTATCTTCATCGCTCTCTTCTTTTTTCTTACATCCGGAATCACTATACCGAAAATATCCATTCCGGGATTCGATATCGCACAATTCTACATAAAACTCGATAAAAAGCTTATCATTTCGGTAGATACGATAAAAATAGAGAAGAAAAACCGCCCGGTAAAAACGGTCAAAGAGATAGACCGGATAGGGACTTTGGTACAATATCTGCCCAACTACTTCCACAGTATCACCATTAAAAACCTGGTTGTCGGAGAGAGAGTCTTTCATCTTCGCTACGACGACGCAATATTCAGCTTCGACTCCGACTCTTTCGAACTGATATCCGGACTCTCTTTCGATCCATTTTCAAAAATACTCGAAGCCGACGTAAAAAAGCTATATATCAAAAAACCGGGTGTTACACTCGCCGGCGAGATGATTTACAGCTTCAGAGAGAGAATATGGCGCGGAGAGGGTGAATATGACGGTTTTGGAATAAGCGGTAATTTCAACTTCAGTCATATCGGTAAACGCTTCTATTTCGAGCTCGACTCAAAGCCTTGCAGTTCCATAAAGGAGCTGGTCGACTATCTGGATCCTCCTGAAAAGATAAAAGAGTGGATATACCCCAAAATACCGGCAAAAAGATATCTTCTTCATTATCTGAAAGGAGGTTTCATTCTAAACGATGACGGCTCCATAGACTTCGATCCTCGCGGACTTGAGGCTTTCGCCACCGCCTACAACGCCAAGATCCGTTTCAATCCGAAAGTTCCGCCTGTAATCGCCGAAAAGATCGATGTAACACTGAAAAACGACACTCTCTCTTTCAAAATATACAAACCGGTATACGAAGGCAAAAGAGTCGACGGAAGTTACGTCAAGATCAGAAACCTCACAAACAAAAAAGCGGAACTCGATGCCCATATCAGAGTAAGAGACAAGATAGACGAATCGATAAAAAAGATCCTCACAGCTTACGGAATAGATCTGCCTTTCGTGCAGACCGAGGGGATTACCGATGCGGTCGTGGATTTTACTGTAGCGCTTGTAAAAGGTAGAGTGACCCACTACAAAGGGGTTTACAGATCCAAATATGCAAAGCTCCTCTTCGACAATGTAGTTCCGCTTCCTGTGGAGAATCTACACGTCATTTCGGAAGGAGCGAAGATAACCATACTGCCGTGTCATGTAAAGTACGATCCCTATCTGGACGCGAATTTGAGCGGCTCGCTCGATCTGCATGAAAAAACCGGAAAATTCGATACGCACATAAACAGACTTCGATACAGTTACGACAAGACGGATTTGATAGACATGAAAGAGAAGAGTGAGCCGGTTTTGCTCGACTTCAAAAAAGATATAAGTTTCGAGCTTCCGGGCCTCATGACGACCATTGTATATAAAAAAGGGGGCGGAGTGGAGGCGCAGGTGAAAGAACTCGGACTCATCAAACCCTATCTCAAAGGAGTACTCGAGGGTATAAAAAGCGGTAGAGTCCGCTTCGACTATGACAAATCCCGCCTGCAACTGGATGCCAATATAGTCTATCCGAACGAAATCTTCTCTATATCGGAAAAACCGATAGAGAGCTTCCACATAAAGGCACAAAGCGGCAACGGACAGATTCATATCCGCATAAACGACAGATTCACGATCATAGCCCAGCCCCAGCGCACTTTCTTCAATATCAAAACGGTCGACCTGAGCCTGGACAGACTGCTTGAAAAGATAGAGCCGTATATCGACGGGACGAAAAAGAGATCATCCGAATCATCCGGCCCCTCGCATCTGCTCTATATCGAAGGGCACGACAGTACTCTCTATTACAAAAGAGTGAAACTACGAAACGACTTTTACAATGCAAAAATCTATCTCGATCCACTTGTCGTAAAGTTCGAAACAAAACATGAAGACGGACAGATCAAGGGGATCATCGATGACGGGAAAATCAATATCGTCGGTAAAAACCTCTCCGATACAATCATCAGCGAGCTAACCACTCTCGATCAGCTCGAGGGCGGAAGATTCGATTTCAATGCCGAAGGCGAAATAGATGATTTCAACGGAACCATCCTGATGAGAGACTCCCTGTGGACAAAAACGGCACTCTACAACAACCTGTTGGCTACACTGAATACAATTCCTGCGATATTGACACTGAAAAACCCCGGTTTCAGCAAGAGCGGATTCAAGATTAAACGGGGGGCTTTCGACTATCGATACAAAGATGGGAGGCTATTTTTCAAAAAGATAGTGATTGAAGGCTACAGTGCACAGATTACAGGAAAAGGATCCGTAAATTTCAAAGAGCAAACTATAGCCCTCAAACTTCAGATCCACTTTCTGGAGAGTTTGACGAATGTTTTGAACAAGATTCCGGTCGCAGGATATCTAATATTCGGCAACGACGGAACTCTTGCGATTACACTGAATGTAAAAGGGGATCTCAAAGACCCGGAAGTCAATACGGAAGCGGCGAAAGATCTGATTAAAGCGCCGCTGAACATTCTCGAGCGCACATTGACCCTACCCTTTAAAATATTCGAATAGCGGATATGAAGGACTATTCGTTTCTCAATACTTTCAGCGGATCTATCTGCGAAGCTTTTTTTGCCGGGTAGAGAGCGGAAAAGAGTGTAATCAAGAATGCACCGACTACGATTCCTATAAAATCTCTCCAGTCCAGATCGAGAGGCAGCCTGGTAGTTCCATATACATCTTCCGGAAGCGAGATGATATCAAACCTGCTCAACACCTCCATACCGCCAAGTCCAAGTACCGTACCCACCAGGATACCTCCAAGCCCGATGATAAGTCCGAGCCTGAAAAAGAGTTGCATGATCTCCTTTTTGGAAGCTCCCAGTGAAAGAAGCAGCGCCACTTCGCTTCGCCTGTTCATGACAGTCATCAACAAAGAGCTCACTATATTCAAAGAGGCTATCAGGATAATAAGCATCAATACTATAAACAGTGCCCGCTTCTCCATCTGCATAGCCGCAAAAAAATTGCCGTTTTGCTCCCACCATCCGAGTATACCGACGGATGAGGGAAGCTCGGAGCGAAGTATATTTATATCTCTCATCGGGTTTTTGGACTCTATATGTATACCGTCGTAGATCTCCTTGTCTCTTTTTAGAATCTTTTCGAAAGTTCTGAACGTAGTATAGTAGTAGCTCTCATCATACGCGTTTAGCCCCGATCTGAAAAGCCCCCTTACTTCAAACCTCTTGGTAAGAGGCATGAAACCGAGACCCGCCGGCTCCATTCTCGAAAAAAGAAAGATAATCTTGTCGCCCTTCTCGATCCCAAGCTCATTTGCCAGCGGTTTTCCTACAATCACCCCATATTTGCCCAGCGGATCGGTATAGGCTTTGGCGAAGACGGAGTTCACCTCTTTTTCCCTTGACGGGTCGACTCCGAAAAGAAGTCCGCCTTTTAGGGTACTTCCTTTGCGTATCAAAACCTGTGTCTGCATATATGGGCTGAATTTCAGATCGAAAAACTTCTCCTCGAGAGTCTCGAGCAGCTCTTTGTCTACCGAGCCTCTCACTTTAGGATAGATGGTAAGCGGATAATTCATAACGAAAAGGCGCTTTTCAAACTCCTTTTCCATACCATTCATAATTGCCATCGCTATGATCAAAACCATAACGCCGACCGCAATACCGAAAAAAGCGAGAATCGCCGAAAGAAATATGAAGGGGTGTTCAGGATCGAAGCGCAGATAGCGCC
>JAMONQ010000186.1 GCA_027065635.1 Campylobacterales bacterium
GTCATTGCCAATCGGCACGCTTCATGATCTTCGACGATCTTTCAATACACTGCTAAAACAGTATGGGTACCCGGAGGATTTTATCCTCGATATCATCGGCAATGTGAAGGACGTAAACAGAAACCACTATACAGGACGGATCGAGGTTGATCTATCCAAGTTCGATCAATTTGTATGCTGATTCGTGGCACGATCATGGCACGATCATAATCGTATGTATATAGAAGTTCGATTTTCAGGGGCTTGAAGCATGGTGGCGGGGGGGAGACTTGAACTCCCGACCTCCGGCTTATGAGACCAGCGCTCTAACCAGCTGAGCTACCCAGCCTACCATTTGTTTGTGGAGCGGTATTTTATCCTAAAAGCTCCACCGTGTCAAGATTTTTTCTCTATACCGCTTTGAAAATTAGCGGTATAGATCGGATTTAAAAGAGGCCCTTTAGCAACTCTCCGGCCGGAGAGTCTTTCAGATTTTCAGGGATATGTTTTTCTATCTCCTCTTTCGCTTTCGATTTCAAAAGTGCTTTCGTCTCGATCTTTATTTTAGGTGAGGTCAGATCTCCCTTTAGTATAACCGGCAGCATCATCTTTCTCAGTTTTATCTCCAGCGTAGCGTCGATGCTCTGTTTTTCAAAATCTACAAGAGCTTTTTTGGACTTTATCTCCGTAAGACGGCTCTTCATGTAAAGATCGGAAATCAGCCTCTTTTTCACTATCTTCGTATCTATAACGGTACGCTCGTAAACCTCTTTTGTAATATCGAAGTTCGCCATTTGCTGAAGCATAAAACTCATCTTGTTCGGAAGAATTTGGCCGTTAAGAAGCTCGGCATGAAGAGTTCCGAGCTCTTTAAGCGTATCGTAGTTCAGTTTTATATTGGCGCGGGAGTCGAATATGTGCGGATATAAAAGCATATCCGTAAGGGCTACAGTCTGGATATTTCTGACCTTCACGTCGGCTATACCGTTTTCAAACAGCGCCTCGACAACACCTCCGAGGGTATTGGAGTGGGCTGTGGCGCGGAGCCCCTTTTGGGAACTTTCGACATTGCCCGTTACGGTAATATCACCTTTCATATGCTGGTTCGTCAGGAAAAAGAGTTTGTCGAGATCGGGAACTTTCAGCGTATAGTCGGTCGCAAGCGAGCCTTTTTCTATATTGTATGTGACAGCTTTTGAAGCAAGAGTGGCGACGGATGTGACAAACTCCGCCTTCGAGATCGCTTCGCTACCTTTCAAAAGAGTCTCGATATCCCCTTTGAATGTAAGATCCGACGGTATGGAGAGATTGAAATCCTTTTTTACGGGATCTGGATGAAGAACTCCGTCGCGTACGGCGGTAACGACTCTTCCGTCGAGATCGTCAGGATCGAGGTTTGCCGCTCTTGCCTCAATATCTATACTGCCTCGGGCGTAGTTTGGCTGATTGAGCATATAAAGAAGTGCGTCGATCTGCATGTGGGAAACTTTTGCCAGAGCCTTTTGCGGTTCGAATTCGACAAGATCGAGAGAGTAGGTCGTAGCGCTTTTAGCCACATCGCTTTTTCCCTCTATTTTCATAAAGGTACTGTCACCTTTTACCGTACCTTCCGTTTTGAAAGGTCCGTTGAGTCTTGTACCTATAAGTTTTTGCAGAGTGGAGAGCTCTTTTATATCCAGGTTGTATGAAGCGTCGAGCGACTGGGCAAAGAGGTTCATGGAGCCTTTCGCCTCTATTGTCGTATCATCGCCTATTTTCAGTACTATATCGAATCGATCCGGACGGAGTAGAAAGGTTTGCAGTTTTACCGGAAGCGGAACCTTCTCGGCTATTTTCGACTCTATTACAGGCTGCAGATAGCCGTTGCCGGGAGTAGTGAACAAGAGAGCGTAAAGCAGTCCCAAAAGAAGTACCAGAACTCCGACTGCGGAGAGTAGATATTTCATCATTTATACCCTTTGGTCATAATTTTTATTATTGTAGCAGAAAAAGCTTATGAATAATAGAAAAAATGTATCGATAAATTGAGTCGCAAAGACTAAAATATATGATATAAATATACTAAATTAAGTGGAAAATATCTTGACAATAGAAAAAAAATGGGTTAAAATTTCAGCACTTATAAAAAGTAACTGCTAAATCTCAAGAGTGAAAGGAGAGTCAATGAGTTTTCAACCACTTGCCAACAGAGTATTGGTAGAAAGGGTGGACGAGCCGCAACAAACCGCATCGGGAATCATCATACCCGATAATGCAAAAGAGAAGCCCCAGGAGGCCAAGGTTCTCGCTATCGGACCTGAAGTCGAAGAGGAGGGCCACATCAAGGTAGGCGACAAAGTCGTCTTCGGAAAATATAGCGGCACAGATATCACCATTGACGGAAAAGAGCTGCTTATTCTAAGCAGTGACGACATTCTTGGAATTTTGAAATAATTTAGGAGGGAGAAAATATGGCAGCGAAAGATATCCATTTTTCAGATGCGGCACGCAACGAACTCTTCGAAGGCGTGAAGAAGCTGGCCGATGCGGTCAAGGTTACAATGGGACCGCGCGGACGCAACGTACTCATTCAAAAGAGTTTCGGCGCTCCCAGTATCACCAAGGACGGAGTGAGTGTCGCTCGTGAAATCGAGCTTAAAAACACTGTAGAGAATATGGGTGCCCAGCTTGTAAAAGAGGTGGCTAGCAAAACAGCGGACGAGGCTGGTGACGGTACCACTACCGCTACTGTACTTGCATACAGTATTTTCAAAGAGGGTCTAAGAAACATCACTGCGGGTGCCAATCCGATCGAAGTGAAGCGTGGTATGGACAAAGCCTCCAACGCTATCATCGAAGAGCTGAAAAAGATCGCGAAAGAGGTCAAGGACAAGAAGGAGATCGCGCAGGTAGCGAGCATCTCCGCAAACTCCGATGAAACTATCGGTAACCTGATCGCGGAAGCTATGGAGAAGGTCGGAAAAGATGGTGTCATCACCGTCGAAGAGGCCAAGGGTATCATCGACGAGCTCGAAGTCGTAGAGGGTATGCAGTTTGACCGCGGATATCTCAGCCCGTACTTCATAACCGATGCGGACAAGATGGAAGCGGTACTCGAAAATCCGTATATCCTTCTTTACGACAAGAAGATCACCAACCTCAAGGATATACTGCCGGTTCTCGAGGGAATCCAGCAGAGCGGAAGACCGCTTCTTATCATCGCCGAAGATGTAGAGGGTGAAGCTCTTGCGACACTGGTAGTCAACAAGCTGCGCGGAATCCTCAATATCGCTGCCGTAAAGGCGCCCGGATTCGGCGACAGAAGAAAAGCGATGCTTCAGGATATCGCGATACTCACAGGCGGTACCGTAATCAGCGAAGAGGTGGGACGTACGCTCGAGAGTGCAACTGTCGCCGATCTCGGACAGGCCGGACGTATCGTCATCGATAAAGACAATACGACTATCGTAGACGGCAAAGGTGACAAGTCGGCAGTGGAAGCTCGCATCAAAGAGATCCGCGTACAGATCGAAAACACTACGAGCGACTACGATCGCGAAAAGCTGCAAGAGCGTCTTGCTAAGCTTAGCGGCGGAGTAGCGGTAATCAAGGTGGGTGCCGCCACAGAGACCGAAATGAAAGAGAAGAAGGATCGTGTAGACGATGCACTCTCCGCTACCAAAGCTGCGGTAGAAGAGGGTATCGTCATAGGCGGCGGTGCCGCGCTTATCAGAGCGGCAGCCAAAGTAAATCTCGATCTTTGCGGTGACGAGGCGATCGGCGCAGATATCATTCTCCGCGCCATCAAGGCACCTTTGAAGCAGATCGCAGAAAATGCCGGCTTCGACGCCGGAGTGGTCGCGAACAGCGTCGAAAACGCCGAGAAAGAGACAATCGGCTTCAACGCTGCTACAGGCGAGTATGTAGATATGCTCGAAGCCGGTATCATCGACCCTGTAAAAGTCGAGCGTATCGCACTCCAAAACGCCACTTCTGTCGCCAGTCTGCTTCTTACTACGGAAGCGACCGTGAGCGAGATAAAAGAGGACAAACCGGCAGCTCCGGCAATGCCCGATATGGGAGGCATGGGAGGCATGGGAGGCATGATGTAAGGCCCTGCCTTTTGAAATCGCAAAAGGGAGAGGCGAAGGCCTCTCCCTTTTTTTATGCTCCAAAATTCCGCTTTTCTCTTCCAAGCTTCTATGACGATGTTCAGTCTGGATCTATCGATTTGGACTATCAGGCTCAACAAGTCTATACCTGTCACCGGAGATATACTTTTTGCGGATTGTAGCTGTATCGGAGCGGAAGCTGTTATGTCATGTGCCCGCAGGCACAGGCGGTTTTTGGATTGGATGCCTATGCGCAGTCGGGACAGGTGCCCCGAAGGGTAATGAAACTCTCTTTTATCTTGTACCCGCTAAGTCTTTGTGCCTCTTCTATGACTTTGTCCGTACCTACCGAGATATCCTCGATCTTGCCGCACTTGTCGCAGACCATGTGAAGATGAGGCTCTTTGATAAGCTCGAATACCGATTTTGTCTTCGGAATCTTTACCTCCTGAATCAGGCCGCTTTCTATCATCTGGTTGATGTTTTTGTAGATGGTCGCCAGCGATACGCTCGGAAACTCCTGAAGCATCTCTTTGTATAGATCCTCGATACTTATATGGCCGTGTTCATCGACCATTGAGACGATTTTGATACGTTGAGGTGTGGCTTTTAGCTGGTACTCTTTTAATAGTTCTGTAGTCTCGATCATAATTGCCCCTGACTATTGCTGATGGAATTATATCGCATCGCTCTTTATCGACAGTTTATACATTAACTATTTTAACAGTATAATAAGTCGTAGGCGGCTGAAGAAGAAAATTATTTCCTTTTAAGGCTTAATATTGAATAATTCTCAAAGGAAAATTATTTTCCAATAAAGGAGAGAAGATGGCTACCAGAGGAAATTCTATCATAAAAGGTGTCGATATAGACGAAGTGATCAGGCTGCTGAACAGAGCATATGCGGATGAGTGGCTCGCTTACTACCAGTACTATATCGAGAGCAAAGTGGTAAAAGGGATAATGAAGGATGCCGCGATTGCGGAGCTCGATCAGCATGCCGCAGATGAGTTGCGCCACGCGGGAATGGTGGCGGACAGAATAATACAGCTCGGAGGCACTCCGATACTGCATCCCAAAGAGTGGTTTACTATGACAAACTGCGGATATGACGCTCCGAGCGAGTTCGATGTGCTCAAGATTCTCGAAGACGCCATCAAAGGCGAACAGTGTGCGATAGGTGTATATAGCGAACTTGCGGAGATGACACAGGGCAAGGATATAGTCACATACGATATCGTCAGCCAGATTCTTGCGGATGAAGTGGAGCATGAAGAGGACCTCGTGGCTCTGCATGAGGATATCACGGAGTTTGTCGAACAGATAAAAGGGAGCCTCTCGTGAGACAGTATGAAACATATCGATGCGGCAAATGCGGCAATGAAGTGGAAGTGCAAAAAGTAGGCGGGGGTACGCTGACATGCTGCAACGAAGAGATGGAGTGTATCACCGAAAACCTCACGGCCGTCAATCTCATGAAAGCTTTTGCCGGAGAGTCGATGGCGAGAAACAAGTACGAGTTTTTTGCGGAGATGGCCAAAGAGGAGGGGTGGCACCGTATCGCGGAGCATTTCGAAGAGGCTGCGATGAACGAGAAGTATCACGCTCTTGCCGAGTTCAAGCGTTACAACCGGCTCATGTACGGTATCGAACTCCATGAAACGCTCAAAAACCTCGATATCGCGATGGCTGGTGAGAATTACGAGCATACCCAAATGTATCCGAATTTCGCCAGGATTGCGGAGGAGGAGGGGTACAAGGATATCGCCCGCCTTCTCAAAGCGATAGCAAAGGTAGAGGTAGAGCATGAAAGAGAGTACAATGAACTCAAAAAGTGTCTCGAAGAGGAGGGCTTTTTCGAGAGTGACGAGGAGGAGTACTGGGTATGTGAAGTGTGCGGACATGTTCATCGCGGTAAAAAGGCGCCAAAAGCGTGCCCGCTGTGCAAAGCGCCGCAGGAGTACTTCAAGCGTGAACATCTGTGCTGACAGGAGAGTATCGGTATATCTGATATGATTTTGTAACAGCGTGAAAACGGTCGGCGGAAAATTTCCGGGACTATAAAGAATAGTATCTCTATTTAAGGATAATTTTTATTAGGTAATGGTATAATTCCAAAACAAAAAAAAGGAGATGACGATGAAAAAGTTAGCATTGGCAATCGGTGCCGTAGCTATGCTAGGTATCAGCGCAGCGGCTGCTGACGCTCTGGTTCAAAAAGCCAAAAAAGCGGGACTCAAACCGATTCCGGAAAACAAAACGGAGCTTTACAAGCTTATAGACAATCCAAAAAACCCGATTACCGACGCCAAGGTCGAGCTGGGTAAAAAGCTCTATTTCGATCCGAGACTCAGCAAGAGCGGATTGATCAGCTGTAATACTTGCCACAACCTGGCGACCGGCGGTGTAGACGGTGTAGATGCGGCTACCGGACATAAGTGGACGGCAAACCCGCATCACCTGAACTCTCCTACCGTCTACAACGCCGTCTTTTTCGAAAAGCAGTTCTGGGACGGAAGAAGTCCGGATCTTGAAGATCAGGCACAAGGACCGATCCAGGCAGCTCCGGAGATGGCGGCTACAAAAGAGCATGTAGAGAAGGTCATCAATACGATTCCGGAGTATGTAAAAGCGTTTAAAAAGGCGTATGACGATCCGAATATGAAGCCGACTTTCAAAGATGTGGCGGATGTGATCGCGGTATTTGAAAGAACGCTTGTCACACCTTCAAGATACGACAAATACCTCGCCGGTTGCGACAAGGCACTGAGCAAGAAGGAGAAAGAGGGTCTTAGGATCTTCATCGACAAAGGGTGTGTAAGCTGCCATACCGGTGTCGCTCTCGGCGGTTCAATGCAGCCCTTCCCGGCGGTAGGAAAGTATAAGTATGCAAATGTCGGTGACTTCAAGGGTGACAAAAACGGCATGGTCAAGACACCTACTCTTAGAAATATTCTTGAAACCCGCCCATATTTCCACAACGGTGCAGTATGGGATATCAAAGAGGCTATCAAGATCATGGGCGAGACCCAGCTCGGTGTGAAGATCAGCGACAAAGAGGCTGAAAAGATCGAAGCCTTCTTCGGTTCTCTTACAGGCAAGAAGCCGTATGTACGCTATCCGATGCTTCCTGCAAGTACCAAAAACACTCCAAAACCAGACCTGAACTAAACTCTTCCGGGCACCCATTGGCGGGTGCCTGCCTCCTATAATACGCCACAATCCTTTCCAAGAACAGTCACGTTTGCAAACAATCTCAAACAGCTTAGAAGATCCTTTTAAATACCTAAAATTATTATAATCCGCTTAAATAAAAAAATTAACGATTAGTTAACAACTTACTGTTAGTATTTTATTTTCAATTTAATTTAATGAGGAGCGATAATGAGAAAGGCGATACCGCTTTTGGGGCTGTTTCTCTTTTCGTCGGCGGTGGCTGCCGAAGAGATCTCTTTGAGCGAGATAGAGGTGGAGTCATCCACTATTCAGGATTTGGCTACGAATCAGAAGAGCGAACCCTCTACCGTCAATATAATAGATGAGAGCAAGTATGAGATTATAGATCCTAAAAACATAGACGAGGCGCTTCGGACGGTACCCGGTATCACTGCCGATGTCAGAGCCGGCGATGTTGTCGAAATTCATGTACGCGGTGTCAACCAGCAGGAGTTCATGTGGGAAGATACGGGTGTAGCGGTTGTAATAGACGGAGTTCCGGTTCTTCAAAACGGCGGTAAAGTCAAGTTCAATCTCGACAATATCGAAAGTATCAAGGTCATAAAGGGAGGGGCCTCCTATCTGTACGGTCCGAATGCGATGGCTGGCGCCGTTATCATCACGACCAAGAGACCCAAAGACAGAGACGATATAACCGTTTCGGCAGAGTATGGCAGCTATGCCTACCAAAACTATCTTGCATCCGTAAACAAGAGTACCGATCTCTATTCGGCCGTTTTGAACGCGAGCTACCGATATACGGGAGGGTACTGGGATCTTACACAGGCCGATACCAAGTCTGTAAACGGAAAATTCGACTACTATCTGGACGATATGAGCGATATAGAGGTGGGGGCCGAATATACGAAAAAGTATGAAGAGAGCTCGAGAGGATCCGTTACCGGAGTGACCAACGCGGCTATCGATCCGACCGGAGCGAGCGACCCCGATCTGCCCTGGAACCACGACTACAACTCGGATATCCAGAAATATTTCGTCACATACAACAAAGACTTCGAGAATGAAAGCAACCTGATGGTAAACGCGTACTACTATGTAGACAAGTACGATTACGAAGCGTCGCCGCAGGATCTAAACGGAGACGGAACAGATGACGACTGGACAAGAGACAGCAGCGAAGATACGTATCAGTACGGATTGAAGTCAGAGTATCGCGGTATATACGAGCGCATGGGATATATGGTGGGGCTCGATATCGGTCAAAGAGAGCTCGACGAGTACGATGTCACGACTATAACGTATAGCAGTCGTCGTGGAGACTACTATGCCGGCGAATCGACAACCAACGACAATACCGAAGATCGTCTCGGTATATATGCCGAGATGAAGTATCTTGTTACCGAATCGTTGACACTGATTCTAAACGGAAGGTACGATTATGAAAACTATCAGCTCGATACCGCCATACACGACTACAACGGAACAGTCTGGAGCGATACATATCTTTCCAGAGAGGACTCTTTTACGAACTTTTCATATCGGGTGGGCTTTACATACCAGATAAACGGCGATACCACTCTCTACTCGAACATTTCGACCGGCTTTAGAAATCCGAGGGTCTACGAACTCTACGCCTACGATTTCGATCCTGACAGATATAGTCAAAACAATCCCAATATAGAGACGCAGACCACCGTCAACTATGAAGTGGGAGTCAGGGGCAACGGAGCGGTTGCCGGCAGCAGGGTAGGTTATGAAGTATCTGTGTTCCAGCTCGACACCAACAACATAATCGCGAAGAATGCGGGAACATACTACAGCAACGGCGATGTCTATTTCGACAATGTAGGTGATTCGAGAAACCAGGGCGTGGAGATATCCTTGAATAGCGACATGAAAAAACCTTTGGCTTTCGATCTGGCATACTCCTATCTATATGCCCGCTATACAAGCCACGATCCGTTCACGGTCGACCTGGCCCCCACCTACCGATCTACAGGTGACGTAACATACGATATAAGCAACAATGTTCTTCCAAGAACTCCGAAGCATCGTATAGATCTCTTTACCTATATCAGATTCCCTTCACTGCCCAAGTGGCTGCTCGTACTGGAAAACTACGGCCAAAGCGGCTACTATGCCGACGAGACGAACCTGGTCTGGATGCCCGGATATGGAATCATGAATGTACAGCTGCGCTACAACACCAAGCTAAACGGCAACCGCCTCGAGTTTTTTGTCAGGGCGGATAACGTGACCGACAAACAGTACTATAGAACAGTCTATCTGTTTTCTGACAGAAGCGGTGACGGCAAGCTCGATGCCGAAGATGCCAGCATCACCGTAGATCCAGGTCGAACATACTATGCGGGTCTGAAGTACACATTCTGATATGTTAGGCGGCATGGAAGAGGTTTCGCTCGGAGTCATATTTATGATGGGAGTCGCCTACGGCTCTTCGGCATGCCTTCTTTCTTGCTCTCCTGTGCTGATACCGTTTCTTGTAAGAAACGGGGACTCCATCGGGACCGCGGCGAGAGCGGTAGCCGTTTTTTCGACCGGGAGGGTATTTGCATACTCCGTTGTCGGTGCGGCAGCAGCTTCCGCTTCAGTGGGGATAAGAGAGCTTTTGAAAGATTCGCAAACCCAGGGCAGGGTTATGGGAGCGGTCATGATAGCAACGGCTCTCTACCTTTTTTACAGGGGTGTTTTGTCCCGAAAGCGAGGATGTAGCACCTCGTGCGGCAGTCGGAGCCAAATGCCTGAAGGGTGGCTGCCTCTTTTTGGACTCGGCGCTCTCTTCTCTTTAAACCTCTGCTCGCCGCTGCTTGCGCTCTCATCTTTGAGTGCCGCCGGCGGATCTGTGGCACTTGGAGCACTTTACGGCGCCATATTCGGCCTTGGAAGCGTTGCCGTGGCCGCCGTTTTTTACGGTTTTATTTTTTCGGCAGTCGCCAAGGAGCTTCTGTTTCAATTTTCGAGACAGAGGCTTCTTGTGGAGATTTTTTCATCCGGAATGTTGCTGTTGATCGGTTTGATGGTTTTTAACGGCAGATTGATCTTGTAGAAAAGGAGTGGATCGATGGTGAAATTTATTAAAAGAGAGAGAGGTGACCTCTTTAGATATTCGGTTTCGAGGTTTCTGTTTAAAAACCGCCCGTTTCTATTCGCTCTTCGTGTTGCGGTGGCTCTTCTCTTTTTCTACGGGATCTTTTTGGGATTTTATGACACTTCAAAAGAGAATATTTTTACGACCGCGCTCTTTTGGGGGATATTCTGGCCCTTTTTCATAGTTACGACTCTGCCGCTTTTTGGACGGATCTTTTGCGGTATATGCCCTCACGGTTTTTTGGGAAAGTATATCACGCGCATCGGATTGAAGCGTACCATGCCGAAATGGCTGAAGAACAGATTTATAGGATTGATGCTTCTTTTTCTGGGCTGGTGGGGAGTCTACTACACCTTTCCGGGAGTATTGAGAACTCCGCTTGGAACGGCAGCTCTTTTTGGAGTGATGACCGTTGTGGCGTTTATATTCTACTTTCTTTATAAAGAGATGGCATATTGCAAATATATCTGCCCGATAGGAACGGTACTCAGAGGTTACTCCAAGCTCTCTTTCACATGGTTCGGTTCATACAATACCGCATGCGGAGAGTGCAAGAGCTTCGATTGTGCCAAAGCCTGCCCATACGGTTTGAGTCCTTTCAACTTCAACAAAAAACGATCCATGGATGATTGTACTCTTTGTATGGAGTGTACCGATGCTTGCGAAGCGATAAACTTTCGCCTGGTCAAACCGGGATATGCCGTGTACCAGCGCTTCAAGCCATTAAAAGCCGAGGTCTGGGGCTATATTCTGATTCTGGCGGCTATTCCGATATCGATGGCTTTTCATCACGGTCTCGGTAGAAGCAATATTTCGGACTCCATGCCCTGGGCAAGGAGTGCGGAGTGGCTCAAGGGGGTCATCGATCTCGGTAATGTAGATACGACCGGAATGTTCGCCTTTTTATATGCGACACTTTTTACCGTCGCAGCCGCTACGATAGGTATGTGGATCGCGTCCAGGATCTTGAAAAAGGATTTTTCCTCCACCTTTTATACGCTCGGTTACGCCTTCGCTCCACTCTTCATTCTCGCATCCATGGCGCACGCATGGGAGTTTTTCTTTACGACCAACTCGGCCAGAATTGTCGAGGGGATGGCATGGGGTTTCGGATTCGATCTGGATGTAGATCCTATGGCCAGACGCACCGATAGCTGGCTTATTGTATTTCATATGTTTCGATGGATCGCAGTAGGGTGGGCGCTTTATATACTATACAGGCGTTTTGGCTTCATAGAGGCATCGAGGACGAGAAAGCTCGTCGCTTTTCCGTTTGCGGCACTTCTTATTCTGTTTTTCGTAGGTGTAAATCTATATCGCGACTACGTTATCGATACATACGGCAGAAAACCGCGTGCGCACCATATCGATTCACAACATCGCAGCAGTGCAGATAGAGCGCACCGTCATCGCAATATCGAGATTGTATATCCTCTCTCTACGGATCTGCTTTGGCTGAGCGACACTTCTCCTTTTGGAAGCAGAGGGATGCGCAGAGGGATGCGTGCAGGGGTTCCAAAAAGGAGTGTTTGGCTAATGACAGGTAGCCTTGGTGATCCAAAATGCGCCGATACAGACGGCGGACTCTTTTTCGCGGTGGATGCCAACGGTATCGTAACCACACCGAAAGCCAAAAGCGGAGTCTGCTCGAGTGTCTCGTTCGAAATGCCTGAAAGCGGCTACTACAACCTCTACTACCTTCACACTTTCAAGGCACCGGATAAAGAGGTGACGAAGGTAGCCAGATACGAGTTCAAGAGGTTCGATCACGGTGAGCATCCCGTATACGACAAAAAGAAGATGGCGGCCGGGACGATAGATGAGGTGCCTTTCGACATACTGCGATTGCGCCCCAAGGATGAGACATTCTATTCACGACTGCGCACCGGAGACGAGGTGAGCTTCAAAGTTTTAAGAGCCGGTGAGCCGGTAGAGGGGGCCGAAGTGACCCTTTCGACACAGTTTGGCTGGCAGAAACTTCAACGAAGCGATAAAGAGGGCATTGTGACATTCAGACTCATAAAGGACTACTACCCGGAGTGGGAGCGTTACAACAAACGCTTCAGGGAGCGCTTCGTGGTCACGGCGAGCTTCGACGATGAAGATGGGCGCCGCTATGAGGCGACCTATTTTGGAAAATACACTCCATCATCCTCGGAGTACACTTCGTATGCCTACGGTCTGATCGTGGCGATTTTGATCATGCTTGCCGGTACGGCCGGGGTCTTTTTCTATCGCATGCGGATAAACAGACCCTACAAAGAGGTGAAGATAGATGAGAAGAGTTAGAGAGTTTATAGACGGTATCGATCTTAGAAAATTCCGCTTCTGGATTCAGCTCGGTGCATTCGTTCTTTTCGTATATGGAGGGTATCTGGCGATAGACCTCGGCCGCGAAATTCCAATCTTTTCGTGCGGATATAACGACCAGCACGGCGGAATGTGCTATTTCATGCCGCTTCAGCATCAGCTTGCCAGACCGTGGGATAGGCTTTTTAGCGCCGCCAGTCTTGGAGTCTTGAGCGGATTTTTCTTTTTTCTTCTATGGTTTATCATCTTCAACAAGGCGTGGTGCGGATACTTTTGTCCGCTTGGTACGCTTCAGGACTGGATAACGGTATTAAGAAAGCGGCTCGCCATCCCGTACGGTCGATACAGCAAAGTGCAGTTTTTCGCGCTAAAGAAGGTGAAATATATATTTTTGGCTATCGTATTGCTCTTTCCTCTGCTTATAGGAGCCGGTTTTCTGGACGGGGAGTGGCGTGCCGCCTTTTGCAAAATGTGTCCGGGGCGGGTGATCACGCCGATGTTCGTGGGAGACTTCAGTCAATGGGCGATCGATTTTTCATCCAAGACGGCTCTTTTTCTCACGGCGTTCGGAGTGGCTTTTACCGCACTCTTTTTTGTCGGATCTTTTATCAAGAAACGCTTTTTCTGTTTCTTCTGTCCCATGAGCGCAATGCATTACATATTCAGTCCGTTTGCTCTTTTGCGACTGAAAAAGGATGGCGCCAAGTGTACAAAGTGCGGTGACTGTTATCATGTATGCGATATGCAGATCTTCGATATAGCAGATGATGTCAAGAGCAAAAATATCCTCAGAGACGACTGTATTTTGTGTCTGAAGTGTGTAGCCGCCTGTCCGGAAGAGGACGCCTTGCATCTTGACATAGTCGATATGGCGATTTTCAGATCCACCAAAGGCGGTTTTGCAAAACGTATGGGAATCGATTTGAAAGAGGAGGTAGGATGAGCGAAGCGGAGGGCCTCAAGAGGGCGCAAAAACGTAAAAGAAGAGTAGAAGATCCCAAAAGCAGACACAAAAGACATGAAGCGATGGAGGCGATTCAGATGCTCGATCGGCTTCGTCACGATCTTTCCGATCCGCCTGAAGCGATGGCCTACTTTTACGATCTTTTCGAAAGGGTCTACTGCAAGGGGGAGGTGCTTCATACACAAAAACCCGCTGTCGGTACACTCTGTATACAGATTCCATACGAGATTATCTACGCACTCGATGCCGTTCCGGTAAGGCTTTGCAACGGATTTCACGTAAACGAACAGAGCGGCGGAGATTTCATGCCTGCCAAGTCGTGTTCTCTGGTCAAGGCGACGCTCGGTATGCTGAAGCTTGAAGATGTACCGTCGGTGCAGCGTCTCGATTTCATGATCCATCCTACCACGTGCGACCAGAAGACCAAGGCGATCTCGATGATCGAGGAGATGGGGTACGGTGTATATCATATGGAGTTTCCCCGAGTCAAGGAGAGTGAAGAGAGTAGGGAGTACTGGAGAAGAAGTGTCAGACGTTTTGCCAGGGATCTCTCCGACGAGATGGGCAGGAAACTGACCCGCTCCGGACTGAAATCTGCAATCAGAAAAGTCGGAGCGGCTCAGATGGCGTACCATAGGCTAAACGAGTTTAGAAAAGCGGATCCGGTACCTGTTTCGGGATGCGACCTCTTTTTGGTAACGAATGCCTTTTTCTTCGACGAGATAGAGCGCTGGACACAGAAGGTACAAATTCTATGCGACGAGATAGAGCAGCGGGTGAAAGATGGCAGAGGAGCCGGCAGGAAGCGTTCGCCGAGAATACTCTATACAGGATCTCCCCCGATATTTCCAAATCTGAAGCTCCCCTTTATGATAGAGTATGCCGACGGTGTTATAGTGGCCGACGAGAGCTGTTCGGCCAACAGACTCTTCAACGACATGGTCTCGGTGGACGAGTGGTTTTTGTATGATATGGTCGACGCGGTCGCGGACCGCTATCTAAAGGGGTGCACCTGTCCTATATTTACCAAAAACGACGATAGAAAACGCAGACTCGAAGAGCTGGTC
>JAMONQ010000187.1 GCA_027065635.1 Campylobacterales bacterium
GGAGTGGTCTATCAGTCCTTTGCAGGATGCCAGGTATACGAGATGGAGCAAAGAAGCATACAAAAGCATATGCAGGAAATAGGAGTACCGATGCTCTATGTAGAGACCGACTACAGTCCGGCGCAAGGAGGTCAGCTCTCTACGCGGATCGAAGCCTTTATCGAGTCCTTGAAGGTGAAAAAGCGAAAAGACGCCCATGCAAAAGGAGAGAAAGAATGAGCCACTTTTGCGGAATCGATATAGGATCTACGGCGATCAAGATAGTAATAGTCGACGAGAAAGGCGAGATAGAGGGTCAGATGGTGAGTGCAAGCGGCAGCATGTTCTACAAGTACGCCAAAGAGAGTCTGGGACGCTTGTGCGAAAGTATCGGTATTTTACCAGATCAGATTGACTATATCGTTTCAACCGGATACGGCAGGAAGCTATTCAAGGAGGCCGACGAAACTATAAGCGAAATTACCGCAAACGCTATAGGGGCAAGGAAGGCCGGAGAGAAGTTCGGTCTGATCAGGACCATCATCAATATCGGAGGTCAGGACTCCAAGGCTATCGGTCTCGATGAAGAGGGGAACGTAGTCAATTTCGCGATGAACGATCGGTGTGCAGCCGGTACAGGCAAGTTTCTCGATGTGGCGGCGGCTAAGCTGGAGATCGATGTGGAAGAGCTTGGAGAGTACCACTTCAAATCGACCGGTACACCCTTGGCCATAAACAGCACATGCGCCGTTTTCGCAGAGTCCGAGATAATTGGACTGCTTGGAAACGAGCATACCAAAGAGGATATTGTCGCAGGAATCCACTTCTCGATCGCAAAACGGATAATCAGACTCGCCAGAAGGGTAGGGCTTGAAGATGTCGTATATTTCGACGGCGGTCCTGCACTGAATGCCGGGCTTGTGGCGGCTATCGAAGACGAGATGGGAAAGGAGCTGGCGATTCCGGAGTATCCGCAGATCACTACGGCTCTTGGTGCGGCTCTGTTGGCGAAAGATGCATACGCGATGGAAAGAGATTAGAGGAGAGGTTATACTTCGTTAACACTTTTTCCCTATGATTGTATCGACCGGAACAAAAACAGTACATCAAAGGAGTCGAAATGACAGTAGGCGGAAGCGGTGCAATGAACCGCATGGGAATGCAGATGGGCGGCATGGGAATGGGTCGCGGCCAGGGCGGCGGAAACGGGATGAAGGATGTAATGCAGCAACTCTCTCCCGACCAAAGAAGCGAGCTGAAGGCTCAGATGCAGACACTGAGCGAGAGCGACAGGCAAGCGGCGATAGAGAGCATGAAGGAGGTCGACTCCTCTACACTCTCTTCCGAGGAGTATTATCAGACTCTTCTCTCCATAGTCGGAGGAGATTCGACACAAACAACCACCGATACTTCTGCATTGGATACCTACGCGTAGAAACTGCGCAAGAGGTCTCGCCGGTTTTGGGCTACGGCCGGCGGGAACCTTTCATGACTTCACTCGCTTTTTAATCGACTCGACACTCATATAGAGCATAGGCACTATAAAAAGGGTTACAAATGTCGCAAAGAGTATACCGAACCCCAAAGAGATCGCCATAGGAATCAGAAACTTCGCCTGTTTCGAAGTTTCGAAAATCATCGGTACCAAGCCTCCGAAAGTGGTCACGGTCGTTAGAAGAATCGGCCTGAAACGTTCTGTAGCCGCATCCTTGATAACCCTCTCGAGCGCCATTTTTGGAAATCTTTTTCTCTTTTTGTTGGCGGTGTCTATCAGAATCAGGGCATCGTTAACCACTATACCGCATAGCGCTACTATACCGAGCAGGCTTACAATGCTCAGGTTGTATCCCATGAGCAGATGACCGAAAATCGCACCAATGATACCGAAGGGAATACTCGTCATCACGACGATCGGATGGAGGTAGTTGCCAAAAGCGATCGCAAGGAGTACAAATATCGCAAAGAGAGCGAATATAAAAGAGCGTTTCAGCGTAGAGAAGCTCTCCCTTATTTCACTTTGGGCGCCTTCGAAACTGTACTCGAGCCCTTTGTATCTCTCTTTCAGCCTGGGCAGCAGATCGCTTTTGAGGTCGTTGATAATTTCGATCGATCTGCTTCTTGGTCTTATCTGTGCCTCGACGGTGACAACCCTTTTGCCGTCTACCCGGATGATCTGGGTATTTGTATAGCGATAGGTGAAGTCCGCTATATCCTTGAGAGAGACCTCTTTTTTCTCTTTGGTCAGCAGTTTGAGGTCGTACAGTGTCGTCAGCCGGCTACGCTCCTCTTTCGGCAGTCTGACGATGACCTTGTATTCGCTTCCATCTACCAGAACCCTTTGCGCCAGGGCTCCGTGAAGGGCGTTACGGACCTCTTTTGCCACGCTCTCGGCATTGAAGCCCATAGCGTATGCTTCCGGTTTCAGTTGAAAATCTATCGCTCTTTTTCCATCCTCAAATCCGTCTGAAATATCATATACTCTCGGATAGAGCCGCAGGGCCTCGGCAACCGTTTCACTGACCTTTTTCAAAATTGCCAGATCAGGATGGCTTATCTGAAGAGAGATAGCGCTTCCGTGGCCGGGGCCGGCTGCAAAGGCCGATATTTTAAGTAGCTTTACCCCAGTTATACTTTTTGTCTGTTTGCGCCACTCGGCGGCGAATGTCCTAGCCGGTAGAATCTCTTCTCTCTCCGATGCCGGTGGGATGTAGACTCTGACGGTAGCTTCGTGTGCACCCTCTCTGCCTATGCGGGCGTACACTCCTTTGATATATCCTTTCAGACCGAGCCGCTCCTGAACCTCGAAAGCGGCATCGGTCAACTCTTTCGCCAACGACTCGGTTACCTCGGAAGAGGTTCCAAACGGCATCTTCAAAGTTGCCTGGATATAGTTTGACGGAGTTCTCGGAAAAGGCTGCATTCCCATTCTGCCGCTTGCCGCATATGAGACAGTCACAATAAGAAGCGCCATCGCTATGAGCAGAACCGGGTATCTGTATTTAAGAGATAGAGCCAAAACCGGAGCGAATTTTAAATGTACCCATGCACGGAATTTGCGGTTGAATCTCTCTTGCAGCGTTGAAACCGGGGTGAATACTCCTTTTTTGGATCTCCCCTCGATTCCGGCCAGATGAGAAGGCAATATAAATAGAGATTCGAACCACGAAACTATGAATATCGTTATGACGACTACGGGAATCACCTGAAAAATCTTTCCTGTTGTACCCGGTATGAAATAGATGGGCAAGAAAGCGACTATATTGGTCAATATTGCGAATGTGACCGGTACCGCCATCTGTTTCGCACCTTCTATGGCGGCATCCAGTGCCGAGAGACCTCGCTCTTTGTAGCGGTAGATGTTTTCACCGACGATAATGGCGTCGTCCACGACGATCCCGAGTGCTATAATGAAGGCGAACAGTGAAACCATACTGATAGAGACGTCCAGAACCGGGAAGAGTGCCATAGCCCCCAGAAACGAGATCGGAATCCCCATCATTACCCAGAATGCGAGGCGGACTTCAAGAAACAAAGAGAGCAGTACGAGTACTATCAGCAGGCCGAGAAGACTGTTTTTCAAGAGCAGGTTCACCCGCTCCTTGAAGAGGGAGGCCTGGTTTGATACGATGAGCAGACGCATCTGTTTTGGGGCGTTTTCGTTGAATTTGTCGACCTCCTGTCTGACAACTTCGAGAATTTTTATCGGGGAGATCTCCTGGGGGTTTCTCACAGCCATTCTTATAGCCGGTTTCCCGTCGTACAGCGCGAAGTAGTCATCGTTTTCAAAGCTTTCGTACACCTTCGCTATATCTGATAGAAAAACTCTATGGCCTGTGGCTGTAGTGAGTATCGGGATACTCTCGAACTCCTTCGTGCTTTCGCTTCGCTGGGCAAGTCTTACAAGTATCTGAGTCCCCCTGGTTTTCAGACTTCCTGCAGGCAGATCGAGGCTCTCCGAACTTATCGCATCCGCGACATCCTTGATGGAGAGCCTGTATTTTCTGAGTTTTCGTTCGTCCACTTCTATGGTGAATTGAAGTTTGGTCGCGCCGTATATATCCACCTTGGAGATCTCTTTGTGGGCAAGCAGCTCTCTTTTAAATCTTTTCGCCTCTTTGTAGAGCCTTATTCGGTCTATGGGGGCATAGAGTATAAGAGCGAGAGTCTGGCGCTCGTAACTGCGCATGGAGACTTTCGGCTTTTCGGCATCGACGGGAAAGGTTCGTATGCGGTTGACCGCGTTTTGGATATCTGTCTGCAATAGCCAAAGATCGTATCCCTGCCTCGCCTCGACGGTTACGGTCGCACTACCCTCTTTCGCGACTGAGGTATACCTCTTGATACCGTCCACTCCGCCGAGCGCCTCCTCTATGGGCAATATGATGCCTGTTTCGATCTCTTTGGGGCCTGCACCGGGATAGGAGACACTGATACGTATCTCATCGTGTTCGTAATCTGGATAAACCTCTTTTCTCACATCTACCAAAGCGATAAGACCGCCGATAAGGGCTATTATCATCAAAAGATTCGCCGCCACAGGATGGGAGGCCATCCATGCTATCGCTCCGTTTCGGCTCTTTTTTTCGTCCATTTTATCTACCGACCGCGTTTGGGGTTTCGAGCACTTTCACTCTGAGTTTCATACCCTCTATCGGGATATCGAGTCCGGTAAGAAGAATCTTTTCATCCGGATCGAACTCCGAGAACGGAACGAGATACCCGTTTTTTGAGCGCCAAAGAGTCTTCACTCTTTTTATCCTGAGCCTTTTATCTTCGCCTACACACCAAAGTGTGGAGTCTCCTCTGAAAATATCTGCCGGAATCGAAACGACATTTTCAAACACTCTTCCTTTTATTGCAACTTTTACAAATCCGTTTAGTACAAGGGGTTTGTGTGTACCATTCAAAGAGAGAGGATCTTTCACCTCGATCAATAGGTTTGCAGTTTTGCTCTGGGGATCGAGCGAGGCTTCAAGAGAGAGAACCCTCCCCTCCAGGGACTCGGTTTCGCTTCGCCAGAAATCGTGCCTGATTTTGGCCAACGATCCGTCGACAGAGTTGTAGCCCGGTATCTTGATCGTAAAGAGATCTCTGGTAGAGAGTGTAGCTTTTATCAAAAAACGATCGGTTTCAATAAGCGTAGCCAGCATAGACGCCTCCTTGACCTGGTCGCCTACCGCCGCTTCCACGTTTTGAACTATTGCGTCAAACGGAGCGACTATCTGGCACCTCTCAAGGTCGAGTTTGACTCTTTGCAATGCCGCTTCAGCCGCTTTTACCGCACTTTTTGCGGCTTTTATATGCGGCTTTCGCAACAGGTACTCTTTTTCGTCGGCCGTCAAGTCGAGCTTTGAGAGCGAGAGTTCATAGGCGGCGCTTGCGCTTTTTTGCAGCTCCGTTTCAAGCTGGAGTTTCGCTTCGTTTAGCGCATACTCTTTTTGCGGCAGATCGAGCAGGAAGTCGCTATCGTCAAGACGAATCAGAGGTTCACCCTTTTTGACGACGAAACCCGGAATCAGAGAGTCGGAAATCCAGGTTATCTTCGATGATACTCTTGCGCTCAGAGACTGTGTGCGATACGCGTTCACTTCGCCGAAAGCGTGAACTTCCGCCTCTATTGTCCGTGGAACGGGAGCGATAACTTCAACGAGCGGCGCCGACTCTTTAATGGTTGAGCGTTTGTGGCCTTTGGGTTTGTGTGTTATCCAGAAGTACGATAGATATACTCCCGCTCCAAAAAGTACAAGTGCGACTGTAATTGCCAGGATACTCTTTTTCGAACTCTTTGCACTCTCTTTCATAGCGACTCTTTCATGATTTCCTGCCTTTTAAAAGGTGTCAGTGTCGATCTGTAAAAATCTATATACGCACCAATCAGCTCGTATCTTCTCTTCGCAATATCGTTTTGCAGGGCAAGAAGTCCCCGTTTCGCTTCGAGATATCTGTCGTAACTATCCTGTCCGTGACGGAAATTTTCCCTGTAGAGGTTCGTGCGCATTCGTTCGAGCTCAAGACGCTTCATTGTATAGTGTAGCGCGCTGCGTGCTCTTTTGATCTCTTTTAGCGCATCGATGATTTCTCCCGTGGCTTCAAGAATCGTTTTTTTGACCATGAAAAGCTCTTCGTCACGTCTGGCGAGAGCCTCTTTCGCGTCACTTTCACGCCTTTTTCCGTCAAACAGCGGTGCGGTAAGATTTGCGCTGAATGTCGAAAACCACTCTTCGATACCCTCCGTAAAGGAGAGTTCGCGCCCATCTATGTAAATGTTGAGAGAGACTCTTGGGTACTGCTCTGCAACAGCCGCCGCCGCACGCCGGTCGATCGCTTCGAGTCTGGCGATTTGAGACTGAACGTCCGATCTAAAGAGCGCCGCTTTTGTATCTATCTTCGGTATTGGCTTTCTCTCTATATTGTAGAGGGTGACAGGTTCGTAAGGAAGAGGCGAGTCGACTTTTCCGCCGAACAGGATCGCAAGTGTCGTATGAAGTCTGGAGATATCGTTGTTTGCGGTTGAAAGATCGTTTTTCATCTGCTCGATAGTACTTTGCAAAGAGATTAGCTCCGTTTTTGTTGCCTCACCTCTTTTATAGCGGAATTCGAGCAGTTTGAGTTCGCTCTGTGCCGTTTGTATGGAACTCTCTATATTTTCAGCCTGCTCTTTTTTGTAGGCTAATGCGTACCAGTTGCTGCAAAAAAGAGCACTCAATGTCGCAGCACTATCGAGATAATCGAATTTGGCGGCATCGAACTCCCTTTGTGCCGCTACCATTAGAGCCTCGATTCGTCCCCATAGATCCGGTTCGTATGTTCCTCTTGAAGAGAGCGAGAGAGTGGAGTCGTCGGTGTCGGATATGGAGCGTTCAAAAGCGGTGGAGAGGTCGACTGACGGAAGGCGGCCAGACTCTTCGCTTTTCAATCGATAATATGCCTGATCGATTCTGGTCGCGTATATATGGATATCGTGGTTTCTTTCGAACATCAGTTCTACGGATCGGCTCAGATTTTCATCCTCGAATCTCCTCCACCAGTGCGGCAATGCGGGAGGTGTAACGGCCGATCGCCTCTCTTTCCATGATTTTGGAGCCGGCTGATACGGTGTGCAAGAGCAGAGTAGAAAAAGCGGCATCAGGGCCAAAGCTAAGGCTGTCAAGCGGCTTGCCATCGCCATCCTTTTTGTACGATCGGTGGTAGCTTATAATTTTATAAAATTATTATTATATCCTTAATAGATTAATATTTCTTTAATGTAGATCTACGCTGAGCCGCGACTTCAGTCGCAGCAGTGCAGCAGGCTCTTTTGGGGATCGATAAAGAATTTGACAGAGTCGTAGATCATGAAGAGCCCGTAGACTATGACGGCTATAGAGGCTATCGTGATCATGGTTTTTCTAAGGCTTCCTTTTTGCATCAGTCCGGTAAAGAAGCCGAGGCTGAACATGGCGGGAATCGTGCTGATTCCGAAGATAAGCATGACTACGGCTCCCCATAGAGGACTAAGAGTGCTTGCGGCTGTAACCGCGAAGAAGTAGACGAATCCGCAAGGAAGCAGACCGTTTATCATCCCGAGCAGATAGAAGCTGAAAATTGAGCTGTCGCTCATGAGAGCCTTGAAACTCTTTTGATACCATGCACTTTTCATGATGGAGTGTTCAATCAGGGTCAAAAACCTGACTTTTCCCATAATGGAGAGTCCTGTAAGGATCATGACAACTCCGGCAAACAGAAAAAGCGCTCCTACGGTATAGCCGCTGAATGTCGCCACACTTCCGAGATAGCCGAAAAGAGCGCCGAGTACGGTGTATGTGGTTACTCGTCCCAAAGAGTAGGCAAGGTGCGCAGCGCTTTGGTGCACACCGCTCCACTCGGGTTTGACCTTGGCGCCTGTATAGGCAAGAACGATACCTCCGCACATTCCCACGCAGTGGCCAAAGGCCCCCAAAAAGGCAATAGTGGCTATGGATAGCAGGTTTACCGTCTCCATACTCTACCTGCTCTTTTCTACTTTTTTTGCAAATACCGGATTAGCCATATGTTCGCCTTTTTGCATCATCTCGACCATCTTTTCGAAGTCGACGCATCCGTCGCAATCTTTTGAAACAGCTATGAAACCGTAGTGCATGGGAGTCTTGTTGCCTATGGAGTAGAAGGCTTTTTTAGCATCTATCCATCCGCTCTTGTCTTTTGCATAGACCCAGAGTTTCACCGGATCTTTTTGGGGCAGCCAAAGAGCCAGACAGCCTACATCGTCGAAAAAGAGTGTCTTTCCGTCTTTCATGACGGCTTCCGCGGCAAAATCGGTCTGAACTATCTCCATTTTGCATCTTGCACACTGGTAGGCGCGGGGGAATATATTTATCGCTTCGTGGCTTTCGTTTCCGGTAAGAACCACCCTGGGGTGCGGTTTTTGTGCAAGGGTCAAAACGGTGACGACGATCGCGGCTATGAAGAGCGACACTATAATAAGCGGTTTGAGAAACTTTTTCATGACAGTAATGTTAGCGAAGTGTTGTTAAGAGGAGGTTAACCGGGCAGAGCCCGGTATTTTAGTGTTTGCGTCTAAGTGTCTTTTTCAGATATGCCAGCTGTTTCGGGGTCAAAACCCGTTTCGTATCGTATATACACTTCAGGTGCGTACGGGTAGCTTCCGCCTTGTAGGATGCAAGCTTTTTCACTTTTTCATCGAGTGATCCCGGCTCAGCTCCGTTCATGGCCGCCTTGACTATCTCTTTTTGCAGTTTCATGATTTTCGGTTTGAGA